>DBWN01000210.1 GCA_002308935.1 Bacteroidales bacterium UBA1237
GCCGCCTGAAGGGGAGGGAGTACTGATCCTCCCAGGATCGCCATTATGAGACCGGCGGCTCCCAATTTCGCGTCATCCCCTAAGCCTTCTAGGGCGATTCCGTATATTGTGGGGAACATCAGGGACATGCATGCCGAAACACCGACAAGGCAATATAGACCCGCTTTGCTCTGGAAGAACATAACGCCAAGGATCAGGAAACAGGCTACGATTGCGAGAATCTTGAGCAGTTTCCCTGGATTGACGTATTTGAGGAAGTAGGTGCAGATGAAACGGCTGGCGCAGAAGAAGACCATCGCAATGATGTTGTATTTCTGGGAAAGGACTTCCGCTGCCTGCTCTTCCATTCCTTGTGACATGAAAAGTCTCGTACCGTACTGGATGATGAATGTCCAGCACATTATCTGGGCTCCCACATAGAAGAACTGGGCAATCACGCCCTCACGGTATCTCCCGATTGAGAATATCCTCTTGAGTGTCGGCATGAAATCTATCTTCTTGCTTGTGTCCTTGTCCTTAGGCATCCTGGTGACCGCGATGAGAATGAACATCACGATGATGACGATTCCGATAGCGAGATAAGGGGAAATGAGCACCCCCAGGTCGGCTTCCTTCACCGCTTCGAATTCACTCTGACCGAGGGCGCTTCTGGCAGCTGTGTCCAAAGGGTTCAGACGGTTCTGTATGAAGTTCATTGCGACATACATTCCCACGAGGGAACCGATGGGATTGAAACACTGCGCGAAGTTGAGCCTTCGGGTAGCCGTCTGCTCAGGACCCATTGAGAGTATGTAAGGGTTGCAGCTGGTCTCAAGGAACGACAGTCCGCAGGTCATTATGAAGTATGCGACAAGGAAGGGGTAGAACTGTCCCGTCATCTTGGAAGGAAGGAACAGAAGCGCTCCTGCTGCATATAACCCGAGCCCGACAAGTACACCCGCCTTGTAGGAATATCTGCGAATGAACATCGCCGCAGGGAAGGCCATAGCGAAGTAACCACCATAAAATGCGACTTGGACGAGGGTACCGTCCGTGACACTCATCCTGAAAATCTTGGAGAACGCCTTCACCATAGGGTTCGTGACGTCGTTCGCGAATCCCCACAGTGCGAAGCAGCATGTGATGAGAATGAAAGGAAGAATATATCTTGTGGCTTTCGTTGTTCGGGTGTCTGTGCTCATTTGGTTTCCTTGCTTGGTGAACAAAGGTAACTAATACAACCGATTTGTCCAATTGCACGATTCTTTGAAAACTGGAATTAATCCTTGAAATCCTTTTGTAAAAATGGAGAAATGTCTATAAATTGCGTTGGAAAAAGGAAAATGATATGATTAAAAGAGTGATGGACAATTACTTGAATGAGCATCACTTGAAAACTGACAATGTACCTTGAGTAAATGTCGGTCTTGGCGGTTCGCCATATGTGATTGACTAGTGAGGAAGTTGACGGAATAAGTCTTTTTGTGGATTCATCATGCGAAAGTTGTTGACATATGAAGTCCTGCTGTTCTGTACTGTATTTCTGGTTTCATGCACGGCAGGTAAAGTTTCACCTTTGGATAAAGAGGGCGTACGCTGGGCCGAGTGGTTTGATATCGTTCCGGATGCCCATGGCGGTGAATCCCTTGTCGTAATGTCTCCTTATGACGGGACATCCGATACCTTGAAGGTGTCTTCACCGATGACAAAGTTCATCTGCATGTCTTCTTCATACATAGCATATCTTGATGCTTTCGGCGAGGATTCCCTTGTGGTCGGGGTCTCCGGAATTGATTACATAAGTGATCCGGATATCCTTGAAAGGTATAAGAACGGAAAAGTGTTCGACGTGGGTTATGACTCCAATCCGGATTACGAGAGGATACTCTCCCTGTCTCCTGACCTTCTTATATGTTATATGGTCTCGTCTGTTGAGCCTCCCTTCCTTTCCAAATTAAGGTCCCTCGGCATCCCTGTCCTTGTAATATACGAGCATCTGGAGAACCATCCTCTGGCAAGGGCTGAATACGTCAAGCTTTTCGGATACCTGACCGGAAAGGAGGAACCTGCCGAGGAAGCCTTCACTGAGGTGGAGCGGAGGTATCTGGCAGTAAGGGACAGTGTGAAAGGGCGTACTCCTTCCAAAGCTCTTTTGAACATTCCATACGGAGACCAGTGGTACATCCCCGGAGGTGACAACTACATGTCAGTAATCATTCAGGACGCCGGGGGAGAGGTTCTCGGAGCGGTCCAGGGCGAGACGTCCTCTTCGGTGATCTCCATGGAGAAGGCTTTCGTCATGTCCCAGGAGGCGGACTACTGGCTGAATACCGGATGGTGCGACACCAAGGAACAGCTTCTTTCAGTGGATCCTATGTTCAGAAGGTTCCCCGTGCAGAGGATATACAACAACACCCTCAGGGTTACCCCCGGGGGTGGAAACGATTTCTGGGAAAGCGGAGCTTTCAGGGCTGACCTCATCCTCGAGGACCTTGCGGCCATATTCGGGGGAGAGGCTGACCCTTCCTCATTCAATTATTATAGAGAAGTCAGATAAGACCCGCTCTCCTAGGAGGATCTTCACCTGGGTGTTATGGCCTTCGTTCTCCCTGTCTATTATGACTTTCCTTGGCGAAAGCTCTATGGCGAGGATATCGCCTCTTCGTAAGTATACCCTTTCTGAAACGCCTGAAATCACACCGCAGATCCATTCGAGGGAGGGCGGCTCGCTTCTGAACACTTCATTCCCGTCCACCAAAGCTGAGAACTCTCCGGCAGAGGCGTAGTCCTGGACCTTGAGTTCGGGCTGACGGATGAAAGTGGTATGGTCCATGCACAGGGCCTGGGCGTAACCTTCCTCGGAACCGTCGATGAGGTCCTCAGGGTAAAGAAGGGCTCCGGCTCCCAGAAGTTCGAAATACCTGTGGGCGAATCTTCTCCCGATGCTTCTCCCGGCCCGTGAAAGCGTTACTGCCACAACGGGGGAAAAGGACACCCTTTTGAGGGAATCCGGTATGAAAAGAGTGTCATCGTCCCTTTCCCAAGTGGTGTCGGGGCGGACGACAGTGGCTCCGGAGTATGTCCTTACTGGAAAGTTCATATTAAATTATTTGGCTCCGAAATGGTTGCGCAGAAGGTCGGCGGCATCCTCTATCTGTCTTTTGTCAAGAGGCCTAGACTTGATGGCCTTCTCCTCCTTGGCATACTGCTCTTTCAGAAGACGGAACTGCCTCTTCGTGTCCAGGGTGAATTCCCCGTTCTCTATCCATGAGAAATATGCCGGGTCCCTATGGAAGATTTCTTTGACGCTCTTGTCACGGTACTTGCCGAAACTGATGGTGGGAACTCCTTCTTTTAAGATGATCCTGCCGGCGTAGTCAACGTTTCTGGGTCTTCCTCCGACTCCGCTCAGGAAATCGATGTCGTTCTTCAGAGCCTGCTCATGGTATTTGTCCGGCTCCTTGTACATCTCAAGCTGTCCTTTAAGGACTTCGTATGTGGCGATTGTGTCAGCCTCGGCGGTATGGGCGTTCTCGAAGTCTTCACCACCGCAGTAGAAACGGTATGCTGCCCTTAGGTTTCTCGGTTCCATGTAGTGGTAGATGTTCTGCACGTCCACCATCCTGCAGGCGTGTAGGTCGATGTCGATCGTCTCGAGCATCTTTTTGGCTTTCTGTTTGTTGGCATCAGGGGCTTTGGGATCGTTGATCCTGAGGTCACAGTACTGCCTTACCCTTTCGAACTCTTCCGCCAGCATGGGAAGGTCGAACTTGTTGGAGTTGAATCCGGCAAGGTCGCTGTCTTTCACCCATGACGCCACTTCGGGCACGACCTCTATGAACTTCGGGCAACCGACGAGGTCCTCGTCGTGGACTCCGTTCACGAGTGAGGCTTGCGGGTTGATCGGTATCTGCTTTCTCTCGGCGTAGTTCCAAGGGAGGATCTTCCATGTCTTGGTTTCGACGGGATTCTCCTTATCCTCCTCAGTAGCGGGGAACACCTTCACGAAACTTAGTTCTATGATGGCGTCGGTCGCTATGTTCAGTCCTGTGCTCTCTATGTCGAAGAACAGGAGGGGCTTTTCCAGATTGAGTTTCATGCTTTAAAGAATTGCTGTGTATAAAGGCACCGGGTCGGGGTGCAAAAAAAGGGAGGAAGGCTTGCGCCCTTCTCCCGGAAACTTCTTTCAGTTCATTAACGCACCATGTTGGGCATGACTATGCCGAACACCCTCTCCTTCTCTGCTTCCTCCTCTTCGGGAAGGATGAGGACGGAACGCCTCTTGTCGGCGAGTTTCATCACGACACCCTCGCAGCTGAGGTTGCCCAGGATCTCGATGATGTGGTTGGACTTGAATCCGATCACGATATCGTCACCGTTGTACTCGCACTCGACTTTCTCGTGAGCCGCGATCTCGAATCCGAGGTCTTCAGCGGAAATCTCAAGACCGCCGTCCTGGAAGTCGAAACGGATCTGGCTTGATCCCTTGGGGGAGCATACGGCAATACGCCTTGCAGCGTTCAGAAGAGTGAGCCTCTGGACCCTCAGGATGTTGGAATTGTTCTTGGGGATGATGGTGGTGTAATCAGGGTATTTGCCTGCTACAAGGGCGCATGTCATCTTTGTGTCATCGAAGACGAAGACTGCCACTTTGTCATCAAAAGTGACGTTCACCTGCTCGACCTCTTTGCCCAGGATGCTGCGGAGCACCAGAGCGTGTCTCTTGTTGAGTATGAATGAGCAAGCCTCCTGGGGAGTGACCTCGGGAGCGGTGTAGCATATGAGCTTCTGGAGGTCGGAAGCCACCAAAGTGGTGTAATCCGGCTTCATGTCGAAGAATATGCTGTTCATTATAGGCCTGTTGGTCTCGTCTGAAGAAGCGTACACAGTGCTTCCTATTCCCTCTGAAAGGATTTCTCCGGGGAAGGTCACGCTCTTTGCCTCGCTCTTGGGAGATGCCGCCTTGGGATAATCGTCCGCGATGAAGTAGGGGAGAGTGGATTCTCCGGTGATCCATTTGAAGTTGAAGGTGTTCGCGCCTGTGGTTGCGATTGTTACAGGCTGGTCGGGGAGTTCCTTCAGGAGGTCGGTTATCTGCCTTGAAGGGACTGCCATGCGTCCTTCTTCTTCAGTGGAGACCACTGTGACTTTCGTGCGGATGGTTATTTCACCGTCGGATGCGGTGAGGGAGAGGGTTTCTCCCTTGAGGTCGAACAGGAAATTCTCCAATATGGCTTCAGCGGTCTTGGAGGGTATCGCTTTCTGTGCGATAGAGATGCCTTTCAGAAGTTCTGAACTGGAAACTGTGAATTTCATATATCAGTCGATTTTTTTATTGTCGTGCAAGTAAACAAAGGTAAACATTTTTATGGAAAAACCATTCCTTATGGACAAATCATCTTGTTCGTGGAAAAAAATCGGCCGTTCGCCAGCCCCAAGTCCGCTTTTGGTTGACCATCTTCCGTCATCGTGTGCGGACCTCACTTTCGTGAATGGTTTTGGCACAAAGTTTGACTTTGTCTGCATGTCCTTCGTTATGAAGGGCGGTCGCCGGTCCTTTGTCGGACACGGACGGCTTATTGGGTTAATACAATAACAAAAAATATAGGATTATGAGCAAAGGATTCATGAAAATCACATCAGCTATCGTAGCAGGATTCGCTGCTTTCGGAGCTATCATGGCATGCACTCCTGGCCAGAGCAGGAACCAGACAACAGGTTCCGCTATTCCTGACGGAGGCGCTTACAGGACTGTAAATCTCACAGAAACAGATTATCCCGATCTTACATATGCCGCGGAATCCGCTGTCGACGCTGTCGTTCTGGTGAAGGTCACCGTACAGAGCCAGCAGCGTTATGATATGGATCCCTTCCTGAGGTATTTCTTCGGTTTCGGTGACGCCCAGCCGAGGGAGCAGCAGGGAAGCGGTTCAGGTGTCATCATCCGTCCCGACGGATACATCGCCACCAACAACCATGTCGTGGCAAGGGCTTCCAAGGTTGAGGTCACTCTCAACAACAACCGCACTTATGAGGCTACAGTCGTAGGAACTGACCCTGCAACTGACGTGGCACTCATAAAGATTGACGCTGAGGGACTTCCTACCATCCCCTTCGGTGATTCTGACCAGCTCCGCCTTGGAGAGTGGGTTCTCGCTATCGGATCCCCTATGGGCGAGCAGCTCCGCGGAACCATCACCGCAGGTATCGTGAGCGCCAAAGGCCGCTCCATGCCTACCGAGGGTGAATTCAAGATCGAGTCTTTCATCCAGACTGACGCTGCCGTCAACCCCGGAAACTCCGGTGGAGCTCTCGTCAACAAGAAGGGTGAACTCGTGGGCATCAACACCGCCATCATGTCCCAGACCGGAACATATGTCGGATATTCCTTCGCAGTCCCTGTGAACATCGTCAAGAAGATCGTCGGTGACCTCATCGATTTCGGAACCGTCAAGAGGGCCAAACTCGGTGTGTCAATGTCGAATGTGACTGATGAAATCGCACGCGAATTGAAACTTTCTTCGACAAAAGGCGTATATATACACGAGACTTTGAAAGGAAGCGCCGCTGAGAAGGCCGGAATCAAGAAGGGTGACATAGTCACCAACATTGACGGAACCGAGATAGCTACCGCTTCCGCACTGCAGGAGAAGGTCAACAGCTACCACCCCGGAGACAGGGCCACAGTAACCATTCTTCGTGACGGAAACGTCAGGACTGTGGAGGTTGAATTCCAGGGCGATGCCGAGGCCACCGGAACAGTCGATACTGACGGCTCAATCGCGTTCTACGGTTCCAAGATAAGGACGGCTCCCCAGGAGACCCTCCAGGCACTTGGACTGAAGAGCGGAGTTGAGGTTGTCTCTGTCGGTGACGGAAAGATGCTTTCCGCAGGCGCGTCTGAAGGGTTCATCATCCAGTATGTGAACGACCAGGCGGTTTCAAAGGCTGAGGAAGTTGTCGAAATCGCGAAGAAGAGCCGCAGGGCTGTCTACATCGAGGGTGTGACCGCTACCGGAAGGTCAGCATACTTCGCATTCGGCAAGGACGAGGAATAGGAAACCGGATGCCGAATAGAGCCTCAACGGTGAGGCGAGATTGATAAGGGTCCCTTTCCTTTCCGGAAGGGGGCCCTTTCCAGCTCCCACAAAGACGTGTACAAAATGAATTTTTAGTATAGATGAGACAACTTAAGATCACTAAATCAATCACGAACCGCGAGAGCGCTTCCCTTGACAAATATCTCCAGGAGATCGGAAGGGAGGAACTCGTTTCCCCGGAGGAAGAAGTTGAACTTGCCCAGAGGATCCGTAAAGGAGACCAGGTGGCACTCGAGAAGCTCACACGAGCCAACCTCAGATTCGTGGTTTCCGTAGCCAAGCAGTACCAGAACCAGGGACTCAGCCTCCCGGACCTCATCAATGAAGGCAATCTGGGACTTATCAAGGCCGCCGAGAAATTCGATGAGACCAGGGGCTTCAAGTTCATTTCCTACGCGGTTTGGTGGATCCGCCAGTCGATCCTTCAGGCTCTCGCCGAGCAGTCCAGGATCGTAAGACTTCCCCTCAACCAGGTGGGGTCCCTCAACAAGATAAACAAAGCCCTCTCGAAGTTCGAGCAGGAGAACGAGCGCCAGCCTTCAAACGAGGAGCTTTCGGAGATGATCGACGTCCCCAAGGACAAGATTTCCGACACTCTCCGCGTTTC
>DBWN01000152.1:0-1644 GCA_002308935.1 Bacteroidales bacterium UBA1237
CTTAGTTAATATTTATTTTGGTCAAGAATCAGTTTTCAGGTTTTGCCACACTGCGGCCGAATACTGTGAATTCCACAAGACCGGGGGTCATCTCCTTGGGCCAACCTGTGATGGTGAGCCTCGCGAACTGGCATTTGACGCTCTTTCCGAGATTGACGTAATCGATTATCTCCGTCTTGCCTTTCCTCTCATATACCTTGACCCACTCCGAAGCGTTGGAAGGGTTGCCGTCGCACACCTCGATAATGTAATCAATGGCGCATTTCTCGGTCAGGGGAACTGACTTGTCAGCATTGAGTTCCTTCCAGATTACACGGAAAGCGTCAACATTGTAGTTGCCTTTCAGGGGAACGGCATACCAGGGGTTCTTGTCATCAAGAGCGGGACGCCACCAGGTGAGGATAGACTCATCGTTCGCATAAACAGGGTTCCATCCTTCAATGTAGCTGGAAACCGCATAACCCTGTCTGGCGGAAAGGATGTCGTCACCGGTTTCGTTGCAGTCTGCAGGATTGGCGAGCACGCCGGGTGCATACTGGGGAACTTCGGAAAGATGAGGGACTACAAGATTGCCATCGGCATCAATCTTGGCGGGGTCGCAACCGAGTCTGCGCTCCATGTCCCCTTCATAACCTACATTGACGGTATAGAAGCACCAAAGAGTAGAATTCGGGCCCTCGACAATGGAGCCGTGGCCGCCTCCGCGTACTGTACCGGACATGGCGTCCATCTGTGGGATGATCTCTTTTTCCTGAAGTTTGAACCCGTCGAGAGGACCTGACGTCGACTGATAGCATCCCATGGTATAAGAATCGTACTGGGTTCCTGCAGTCGTCCATGTGAGATAGTATTTGCCCTTGTATTTGAGCATCCATGAGCCCTCGGGGAAACCGTTCTCATAGTCCTGGTGATGCTGGCCGAAGTTCTGCCATTTGTAGTTGTTGTCGTATTCGATGATGACTTTGGGCTCGGTTATAAGGCGTGTGGGATTGTCCACATCAAGTTCAGCTCCGCTGATCCAAGGGCCCATTCCCCAATAGAAGTACATCCTGTTATCGTCATCCACGAAGATGTTGACGTCGTTATGGTCAGCGATTATCTTCCCATCCCTGGTATTCTCCTGGAAGCTCTTTCCGTTGTATGTGAAATCTCCAAGATCCTTGAAGGGCCCTTCCGGAGAAAGGGACTCATAGAGATGGGAGCTGTTCCATGCGAGATAGAAGTGTTCCTGGCCGCGGCTGTCCTTGCGGTGAGCGATAGTCGGAGCCGTGAAATTCATAGGCTTTCCGTCATCGGTCTTGAGTTGGACGAATCTCCATTCGCTGAAGTCCTTCGACACCCAAAGAGAGCCGTTGGTTCCGTACAGGTACCATGTATCATTGAAATACATGCCGGAAGGGTCAGCGGAAGCGCGTGAGTCATTCTCCGAAATGTAAGAGACCGTACCGTTGAACAAAGGCTGGAAACGAGCATGAGTCGGTGAATTGGATACATCAATGTGCACAGCGAAAGGATTGTCCGATACTTGACCCTTTCCCCTTGAAACAGTCCGGACATAATCTACGGGAAGAGGATTGACGAAAGTCTTGGCTGCATTCTTCGGGACCAGAAACTTCTGGGGTCCGTCAGCAAAAGAAGAAGGCA
>DBWN01000152.1:1771-2993 GCA_002308935.1 Bacteroidales bacterium UBA1237
AATCCTGCAAAATGTTTAATCAATCCTGCAAAACTGAACAAAAGAGAAATCGGCCGTAAAGTCCATGGACTACGGCCGATTGTAAAGTTTGCGGAGCTACAATCAATGAAGAGTCCTAGCTCCTCCGAAGGATGCGTCGAAGTCAAGCAGTTCCTTGTCACGGTTATGCCAGAGTTCGCAGGTGTTGTCGAAGACCATAGTGGCTCCCCCTTCTGCGGTATAAGGTTCCCACTTTGGCATTCCTTTCACAGGATTAGGATCCCCTGTGTGCGCGAAATTCGCCCAAGCTGTGCTCATTATCCTGGCCAGTTCAATCGCCTCGGGGCCTCCTCCGGTCTCAGTACGGTAGAGCTCAGCATTGTTGAAAGCGAAAGGAAGGTCCATGCAATGGGCGCTGCGAAGGGCACCGTCAACAACGGGTGATTCCCACCTGAAAAGGAAGTTGTATACCGGGGCGTTCTGGGCAGCCTTGAGGGTGCTCTGATGCAGAGACATCGGACGGAAAATCATATCGAAGTCCAGAAGGTCAACAGGATTGGCGTCCGGGTAAGTCTTCATGAAAAGGTCCACATATTCATCCACCCTGTCACCGAAACGGCTCTTGTAATAGTTCTTTATTCCATCAAGGTCCATATTCTTCATGGCAGGGTTGAATCCGCTCATCATGAACTCGGTCTTGGTTGATCCTATCATCATTGGAATGTCCTTGGAGATTTCAGGAGCGACCTGGTCGAAAGGATGCATCGGCAGGAAATCTCCGTCAACGGTAGGGGCCCAACCGAAGAGGAAGGTCTTGAAGCCTTCCGCCTGGGCGATGGGATTCATGTTGGAGGTGGCCTTCACGCCGGCTGCCAAAAGTTCCTCATAAGGGACCTCAAGAATCTTGTCGATATCCTTGGGCTTGATGCCGAGCACACGGAGAGTCTCCTCTCCTATCATGCGTGAGTATTTCTGCTCCATGACCCTGGCCTGGGAGCCGCTGTGAACTATCGCTTTATGGAAAAGGCCATGGGCGGAAGGAGTAGCAAGAAGGGTCGACGCTTTTCCGCCGCCTCCGGACTGTCCGAAGATAGTGACATTGGAAGGNNGAGATGTTCGTCTTCACCCATTCAAGAGCCTTCACTATATCCTTCATACCGAGGTTCGAGGACTTGGCGTATTTGCCTCCGAATGATGAAAGGTCCAGGAATCCAAGCACATTGAGCCTGTGGTTGACACTCAC
>DBWN01000152.1:3075-4991 GCA_002308935.1 Bacteroidales bacterium UBA1237
AGCCAAACCATCACGGGACGTTTCTTGCCGTCAGAGATGGAAGGAGTCCAGACATTGAGGTTCTGGCAGTCTTCTGATGCGAACCCGTCATCCCAGTCCATAGTGAATGCGGAAACGTCGTTCGCCCATCCTGTCCTTTCAGGATGAGGTGATACCGCGCCGTAATGGCGGCAGCTCCTTATCCCCTCCCATGAATCCGGGGAAACCGGCTCCATGAAACGGGACGCCTTGGCATAAGGGATACCTTTATAAATATATATGCCTCCGTCGATGTATCCGCAGATCTGTCCCTGGGCGATTGCGACAGTTGAAGCCGATGTGGCGGTTATAAGTTCCCTGCTTTGCGGAGCGGGTGCATTCGAAGAGTTCCCGCCGCATGAAAGAGCCATCATTGAAGTCGCGGCAAGGGCCGCAATGGAAATAAGGAGTGTGTTACGCATACGTAAAGAATTGTTTGTCACCTCAGCAAACTTAAGCATTTATTCTTTAAGTTCATCTGTACGCACCCATATTCAAAACATCAGGCAAACAAAAACGCACATCTTGCAAACTATTAACGGCACATTTTTTCAGTTTGGCGATTCGGATAACAATTGTGTACAAACGGAACAGCCCGACACGACAATAAGCATTACCTTGGTATCGTGGTAAAACGCTTAAGAATACTGGTAGCTGCGGTAGCCATGGTCCCGGCCATACAGTCGGTAGCGCAGGTGAAAGGAGGATGGTTCCTGCCGGATATTTCAGCATCAATTTACCTGATAGAAAGCTACAAACCGGCGGAGAATGAACTCACCTCCCGTCCTCTGACTGCAGTAGGGGCTACTTTCGGAAAGGATTCAAAAGTACAGCTGAGCATAGCCTACGATGTCATCCAATCCAAGTTCATGGGGATGGAAGCACTGTTCAGGATAGATCCCAGGTTCAGGATCAGGGCAGGCATTCAGAGGATGGTGTTCCTGCACGAGACCACCTACTCCCCTTCCGTGCTTGAAGCCATAGGCTTCTCCCAAGGGGCGAGCCTTCTTGGAGGATATTCAGGCGACCTTACAGGAATCAACTCCAGGAGCCGTGACTGCGGGATTCTTGCGGAAGGTGACCTCGTAAGAGACGGTGAAAGGCCGGTACTCAGCTATTGGGCGGGAGTGTTCAACGGCAACGGGTACAGTTTCAAGGACAACAACCGCTCGAAAGACTTCCAGGGGAAGATACTCTTCGCACCATGGCAGCCCTTGAAGTTCAGCCTTGGGGTCATGAAGGCGAAGTACTCACCCATACTTGAGGACGGGTCCTATGACAGGGACATCCTTCTGAGAAGGGACCGTATGACGGCCGGCATCTGGGGAGACTGGGGAAATTTCTTCCTTTTCGGTGAGAACATCTACGGTCGGACCGGTGACTCGCGCAACGAATGCGCTTTCCTGTTGGGAGGGTTCAGACCGAAGGCCAACCTAGCTTTCAGCGCCAGGATGGATTACAGCGACGCCAGCATAGGAGGGGAGATTGACGACAGGATACTGAAGCCGCAGGCCTGCTTCACGCATTTCCTGAAAGGGACGGCCCTGAGTTACCGTATCCAGTACGGAAGAACCATATTCGGGGATCCGGAGAAAGAGGACTACGGGCAGATATCATTCTGCCTCATACTGAAATTGGGGATGTCATTGAAAGACAAACCGCTCTAAAGGTCGGGCAAATGACCGATAAGTCCACAAAATGGCAGAATAATCCGGTTTCATGGACTGAAATGAAAATGGTTTTTGAAATAATTGCTAACTTCAAAGTCACTAACGCATATAAGCACACAAACAATCAACCAAATACTAAAACCAGCAAAAGATGAAAAAATTGGCAATCATCGCAGGCCTTCTCGCGATAGCGGGAAGCCTCAGTGCTCAGGAACTCACCAACTTCTC
>DBWN01000152.1:5129-16191 GCA_002308935.1 Bacteroidales bacterium UBA1237
CCTCTCCCCTCTCCTGAAATCTACACCTACAATTTCGTGGTGGACGGAGTGGCAGTCAACGACCCCCAGAACATCCAGGTACAGCGTGACGGACAGCGTTTCCTCAATATGCTGATCGTCCCCGGAAAGAGGACCGAAAACTACGGCGAAGCCAATAAGAGAGGAACCGTCAGGTACATGTGGTATGACAGCAACCTGCTCGGCAGCAACCGCAGAATGGTGGTCTACACTCCTTACGGCTATGAGACCAACCCCAAAGAAAAGTATCCCGTCCTTTATCTCCTCCACGGAGGCGGCGGTGACGAGGAAGCGTGGACATCTATGGGAAGAGCTGCCCAGATCCTTGACAACCTCATCGAGAAAGGCCTCGCAAAGCCTATGATCGTTGTCATGCCCAACGGAAACCCCGGACAGCAGGCTGCAGCTACCCTGAACCTCCCCACAAAGCAGGTCACTCTTCAGGACGCTTATGTCAAGAGCCTCGTAACCGAGATCATCCCCTTCATCGAGAAGAACTTCAGGGCGATTCCCAAGAAGGACTCAAGGGCTATCGCCGGCCTCTCCATGGGTGGCGGACACACCCTCAGCGCAAGCGGACTGTATCCTGACGCTTTCGGATACATCTGCCCCTTAAGCATCGGTTCCCAGCCCACTGACGAACTCAACGCACGTCTCCAGGGCATCAAGAAGGCCGGATACAAACTCTACTGGTTCGGAGTAGGCAATACCGACTTCCTGTATCAGAGCGCCCTCTCACTTGACAAGGCTCTCACAGACAACGGTCTGCAGCACACCTTCTTCGTAACCGACGGAGGACATACATGGGCCAACTGGAGGAACTACCTTGACACCTTCTCAAGGCTCCTGTTCAAATAGTTCACACTCATTCAACACATAATAACACACACATGAAGAAATTAGCACTTATTGCAGGTATCCTCGCAATCGCAGGAAGCCTGAGCGCACAGGAGCTCACCAACTTCTCATTCGGTAGAGGAGCAGCCCCCGTCATCTCCCCTGAAATCCAGGCCGACAGTGTCACCTTCCGTCTGAAGGCTGACTACGCCACCTATGTGAAGTTCAGCGGTTCCTGGACAGGAGGTCAGCTGGAAATGAGAAGAGGCGAGAACAATGTCTGGTCAATCAAACTCCCTCTCCCTTCACCTGAAATCTACACCTACAATTTCGTGGTGGATGGAGTAGCGGTCAACGACCCTCAGAACATCCAGGTACAGCGTGACGGAACCCGTTTCCTCAACATGCTCATAGTTCCCGGTGAGAGAACCGAGAACTACAATGAGGCAGCTCACAGGGGAACAGTTTCACATCCTTGGTATGACAGCAAGATCCTCGGCATCAACCGCCGTCTGACCGTCTACACACCTTACGGATATGAGGCTAACCCCAAGCAGAAGTACCCTGTACTCTACCTCCTCCACGGAGCAGGCGGTGACGAGGAGGCATGGTCTTCCATGGGTAGGGCCGCTCAGATCCTCGACAACCTCATCGAGAAGGGTCTGGCTAAGCCCATGATCGTGGTCATGCCCAACGGTAACCCCGGACAGCAGGCTGCAGGAACCCTCAACATCCCCACCAAGCAGGTTACTGAGCAGGACGCATACGTCAAGAGCCTCGTGACCGAGATCGTTCCCTTCATCGAGAAGAACTTCAGGGCAATCCCCAAGAAGGAATCAAGGGCTATCGCAGGTCTTTCAATGGGAGGCGGCCACACCACAAGGGCAACCATCCTCTATCCTGACGTGTTCGATTACATCTGCCCTTTGAGCAGCGGTATCCGTGAAAGCGCTGAACTCGACAGCCAGCTCCAGGGAATCAAGAAGGCCGGATACAAGCTCTACTGGGTAGGTTGCGGCACTTCAGATTTCGCATGGGCAAATACCGAGGTTCTCGACAAGGCTCTCACCCGTAACGGAATGACCCACACTCTCTATCCCAGCGAGGGAGGTCATACCTGGTACAACTGGAGGCTCTATCTGAACACATTCGCAAGACTGCTCTTCAAATAGAGATTCTGGACATCAATTGATCGGAAAGAGGCCATAGCGATGTGGCCTCTTTTTGGTATCCGGAAGAGCCGATCAGCGACCAGGTCCGGGAGAGATCAATAAAAACGGAGGGTGAAACAGTCTTCATCCTCCGTCGCTTTTAGAGAGACTTCCTTCAGTGTTTCTAGGAAATCTTCTTGTGCTTGGCAGCCTTCTTGTCGTTCCAAAGTCCGTAGACCTCGCTGACGTTGCCCGCGGTCGTGAAAGAGTGGATGTTGTTCTCCTTCATGAACGACATGAGTGCGGCGAACTCATCCTGCGTGAGAAGGGTCTGAATATCGACATAACCGTTTCCGCTGTATCCGCCAGTGACCTCGTAAAGGCTGCAGCCTCTGCTCAGGGTATTTATTATGTAGTTACGGATTTTCTCGTATTCTTCAGATATGATGCACACCCTCTTCCTTCGGTTGAACGATGCCGTGAAATGGTCAATTGCCAGACCGTTGATCCAAGTTCCCACAAGGCCTACCACAACGAGGCGGAAAGGGTTGATCGCGAAAGCTGTAGTACAGATGATCGCTCCTGCGACCGTGACTGATTTGCCGATATCGAAGTGGAAATACTTGTTCACGATCTTCGCGAGGATATCAAGACCTCCTGTCGATGCGTTGATATGGAAGAGGATCGTCTGAGAGAAGCTCACGATAAGGACAAAGCAAAGAAGGTCGAACCAGAGGTCTCCCATCACGGAAGTCTGTCCGGGCTCCAGAAGTTTCTCATAAGGCATAACTTTCTCCCAGAACTCCAGCATGGGGCCGAGGATGAGTGCGGTGTAGACGGTCTTGGCGCCGAACTCGTGTCCGATGAGGAACCATGCCATGAGAAGCAGTATGGCGTTGATGACGGTCACCATCAGAGAAACCTTGATGTTTATCCCGAAAATCGCAAAGACATTGGACAGGACGATCGAAAGTCCCGTTATGGAACCGAGGACCAGTTTGCTGGGGAGCATGAAGTAATAAACCGCAGCGGAAGCGATCAGCATTCCGACGGTCATGATAATGAGATCCTTCCAGAATTTCCAGGTGAGAAGGCTGCTCAGAGCCTCCTTTATCATATCTTTCATCGATGAATTACTATAACGGCTTCAAAGTTACGAATTTTCAGTAAAATCAACTGAAATAATTAAAATTTTCTATAAAAATTCGGAAAATCCGTTAATTCCGATAGGCAAAAGCCTTCTAAAGCAGGTAATGATAAGGGCAAGCCCAAGTACCGCCTGCCCCTTCATTCCGCACCTACTTGCCGAAAGCTCCCGCTATCCTTGAAAGTGCGTCATCAAGTACGCTCCTCGGACAACCGACATTCAGCCGCACGAATCCTTCTCCTCCAGTCCCGTAAGAACTGCCGTCACTGGGGATTATCTTGGCCTTCTCTTTGAAGAAGGACATCAGCTGATCCTGGGGCATCCCGAGAGAGCGGCAGTCAAGCCAGACAAGGAACGTCGCATCGGGCCTGAGGGGCTTTATCCCGAAGTCATTCTCAGTGAAGAATGACACCACCCTTTCAATGTTCCCTTCGATGTATTCCTTCAATGAGGAAAGCCAAGTGTTGTCTTCCCTGTAAGCGGCGATCATGGCCGCAATCGTGAAGACGGAAGGCTCATCCAGTTTGGCGTTCCTTATCGTGGAAATGTACCTTTCCCTTTTATCTTTGTCCGGGATGATGCAGAACCCCGTGCAGGAAATACCGGCGAGGTTGAAAGCCTTTGTCGGTCCTGCGATGATCATACCCACACGTGATGCCGTCTCACTGACGCTGCAGAAAGGAGTGTGCTTCTTTCCGTAGAGGACCACATCCCCGTAGATCTCATCCGAAACCACAATGACCCCGTGACGTACACAGATATCGGCTACCCGGCGCATAGACTCCCTGTCCCATGCGATCCCGCAGGGATTGTGGGGATTGCAGAGCACCATCATCTTGGCCTTGGGATCGTCCGCCAAATTCTCCAGTCCCTCGAAATCCATCCTGTAACGGCCGCCTTCGAAAATCAGGGGATTGTCCACTGCCACTCTTCCAAGACGTTCGATGTACAGTTTGAAATGGTCGTACACTGGGGGCTGGATGATGACCTTGTCCCCGGGGGAAGTGAAAGTCAGATAGGCCTGGTTTATACCGGTGATGACTCCTGGAGCATATCCTACCCACTCCTTGTCGACATCGTATCCGTGATAGTTCTTTTCCCATGAAGCAATCGCCTCAATGAACTCAGCGGGAGTGGAAGTGTAACCCATCACATCCCGGTCGAGCCGGGAACGGAGGGCGGCGCTCACATAAGGGTCCGTCCTGAAATCCATGTCGGCTATCCACATGGGGATTTCCCCGTTGGTAGCTCTCCCCCACTTGATGCTCCATGTCCCTCCCCTGTCAATGACTTCGTCAAAGGGGGAACCTGAAGAAAGGGGCTTCTCCCCGCAGGACGAGAGCAGTCCTCCCATCGTTCCCGCAGGAAGCAGAGCCGTCGCTCCGGCGGCGGCCATGCCTTTCAGAAAAGATCTTCTCTTCATACGTATATCAATAGCTGCCGAATGGCTCAACGGCTATTTGAGGGCGTTTCCGTCGCTGAATGCCTTTCCTACGATATCTCCGACCACCCTGTAATAATGAAGGGTCGAATCATACATGATAGGAGCCACCTTGCCGAGGTCGATCTGTCCGTTCTCGTCTAGCACGGACTCGGCAGCGCTGAGGTTCACGATCTCGCCGGTGACTGCTCCGCCGTTCCCGTCGTCCTCAAAGGAGAGAAGTTTGCATTCGATCGTAAGAGGATATTCGACAATGACAGGAGCGTCCACGAATTCACTCTTGACTACATGCATTCCGGCCTTTTCGATCTTGTCGGGCACATTGTTTCCGGAAACCAGTCCGAAATAGTCCGACTCAACGACGTGTTTGGCGTCAGCGAAAGCCACTGTGAAGGCCTTCTTCAGGACAATATTGTCAGTGGTCTTGTGCTTTGACAATACGATTCTGATGTGCTTGGGGCCGATCTGTCCTCCCCATGCGGCGTTCATAGCGTCAGGGTTTCCGTTCTCGTCATAGGTGCCGATGATCAGCACGGGAAGCGGGGTGATGACACCCTTCGCTCCGAAATTCTTTCTCTTTTCCATTTTCAAATCAATGTCTATTTGTTATTAGATTATTGCAATACAGTATTTTATATTACGGTTCAGCCACACTTCCCCCTTGGGAGAAGTCCTTCAGTATCTCGAGGATATCTCTCGGATCGTCAGTCAGGGTGAGAGGAAGGTTCACGTACTTCCCTCTTGCGACAAGGTCCATAAGGAGAGGATAGATAGGCATCTCCCTTGTCCAGTATTCCTTGCCCATGAAGATCATCGGGCTGGCGAACCCGAAAGAAAGGTAATGGTTCTGGACGGCGTCCTGGAATATCTCCTGGACAGTTCCGGCACTTCCGGGAGTGTATACTATGCCTCCGAACGCCAGAGTGAGAATACTGTCCTCACGTATGCTGTTTTCGAAGAACTTGGCTATATGGGTCGCGAAAGGGGTCGAAGGTTCATGCCCGTAGAGCCAGGTCGGTATCCCGAGACTAGCATAATCCCCCACGTGAGGATACTTCTCCCTCACTTTGAAAGCCACTTTGAGCCATTTTTCGTCTTTGTATGAAGGTGCTTCAGAGAGAATCTCCAATGCTCCTTCCACATCGGAAAGAGGCCTTCCTGCCATCCAGGCTCCAAGGTGGGTCGCTTCCATGGCCCCTGGGCCGCCTCCGCTGAGCATCACGAAGCCAGCTTCAGTGAGGCGTTTGCAAAGAAGCACCACCTTCTTGAACATCGGGTCCGTCCTCGACATCGAATGGCCTCCCATGATACCGACGCATTTGCGATGGTCGTGTTCCTTGAAGAAGTCGTTCAATGCCATGTTGATCCCATGGTCATGAAGCGCCCTGGAGAGGGATTCATGGGCATCGGTCCCGTGCTTTCCGGTCTTCACGTAATGGTTGTAAGTCAACGTATCATAGCAGGTCGAGAATGAAGAGTCATCGTCCGGAGAATAACCTTTGTAGAGTTCTTCGGCGGAGTACAACTTTCCGGGAGTCACGTCATAAGGTACAGAGTCCATATAGGAAGCGACATCAACCAGCGCCCCGAAATTATCAATGCTTATCATATTCTTGCGACAGTTATACGTTATATTTTATCTTTCAGCCACTCCGCCCCCATAATGGAGGCTTCCTCCAGACAGGAAAGGAAATCGTGCCTTCCGCCTTCAATGAGCCTGAACTCGCTTCCTTGAATGACATCATGGAACTTTTCCCCCACTTCCGGACGCACTATGAAGTCCTTTGTACCGTGAATTATGCAGCAAGGGCCCTTGTACATGGCGGCAGTCTCGTGGATCGGAAGTTCCCTTGCCGTGGTTATGTAATCCCTTCCCAGCAGGAAATCCCCCAGCAGAGGCATTTTCTCGGGGATGTTGTCGGGATCGAATCCGCCTCCGACCACGTACCCTCTCCAGGCATCCTCCTTTATCTTCCCTGCTGGCGCATACAGAAGAAGTGCCTTCACGGAAGGGAATCCCACCTGCCCTGCCGTCATCGCGGCGACCACTCCTCCCAAGGAATGGCCGCAAAGGGCGACCGCACTTACCCATTCAAGGGAGCGGGTGTACTCAATAACGGCCTTAAGGTCATCTATTTCAGTGAGTACAGTCATCCCGTATGTCGGCCCTTCACTCTCCCCATGCCCGTCGAAATCGAACCTCAAGGAAGCAATGCCCGTTTCGAGGAGCTTTTCTGACAGGGTCACTCCTATAGCTGCGTCCTTGGTGTCCATTATCCCGTGGCAGAACACCACGAGAGGGTCACCTTTCTCCATTGAGGCGGAAGGTCTTTCCAGTACCGCGGAAAGTTTGCCGCAGGGGCCGTCTATTGTGAAGCTCTCAGTCATCCGGGAAGATTATCTGTACTTGCCTGCGTACTTTTCGAACCTGCTGTCCTCTATGACGCCGCTCCAGTTCATTCCGAAGCCGAAGTCATATGCATTGGAATCCGAGTCGATATAAGGTTCCATGTCATGAGGGACATCCTCCTTCTGGAGTTCCACGGTCTTCATGTTCGCCGGCATCTGCATCGGAAGAAGTCCTGAAGGTTCGCTCTTTCCGCTGACCACATCAAGAATCGCCTGGTTCTGTACTCCGAAGGACACGAGAATCGCTGAAGCGTATTCCTCTATTTCACTGAATACCATGGGCTTTGTCACAGAGACGACTGCTATGACCGGCTTACGGCCCATTTCCCTTCGAACGGAGCGGAGATTCTGCATGTCCTGACGGTTGGCGGTCTTGACGGTCTTCCCCAGATAAGACCTGTTGGTGAAGTCCTCCTTGGGGTCTCCGCCGGCAAGGCTCGTCTCCCTGGCGTAGGTAGCGGTGTAGTCATTGTACTGGAGTGAGATGGGAACGTATCCGTTCCTTCCCATGTTCCTGTCCGCGACATCGTATCCCGCGCTCATGGAAGTCGCCGGTTCACTCATGAACACGATGGCGAAATCAGCCTCCCTTGGAGTGCTCACAATGTCGTAATATTTGGAAAGAAGGCTCTTTTCAACAGCGTCAACCATTGTTCCTCCGTCGGTGAATCCACCGAATATTCCTCCGCTCTGAGGCTGGAACTTCTGCGGAACGTACACTTTGGCCTTCTCCTTCACTGGAAGAGCGTTCCCGTGGTTCTTGAGCATGACGATGGAACGGAGCTGGGCCTCATACCCCTTCTGCATGAATTCAGGCTTGCCGACAGTCGCTTTTGTCTTCTCCACATCGAGATAAGGGTTCTCGAAAAGACCGGTACGGAAGCTGTTCATAAGCAGCCTCACAGCGGACTGCTCGAACCTCTGCCTTGCGCTCTTCTCTCCGAAATCAGCCACCCACATCTTGTAGGCTTCCAGGACGGGACCTGCGTCATTGTTGCCGCCGAACTGGTCTCCGCCGGCTTTCAGCATCTCGTAATGGCGCTCGACGACTGAGAGGGTCTCCACTCCCCAGCATTTGCCGTCAAAGGATTCGACCGCACGGTTGTCGCCTGTCACACCCCAGTCAGTGCAAACCACTCCGTCATACCCGTACTTTTCTCTGAGAAGGTCAGTTATGATATAATGGCTGAAATTGTTGCCCACGTTTTTCCCGGAAGGGTCTATACCGTAGGAAATCGTATAGTAAGGCATGACCGCGGAAGCCGAACCGGTGCCACCGTCAAGATTGAAGGCTCCTTCCACGAAAGGCCTCAGGTGCATCTCGAAGTTGTTCCCGGGATAGACGGCATACTTTCCGAAATTGAAATGCGCGTCACGTCCTCCCTCTTCCGGGCCACCGCTTGGCCAGTGCTTCACCATCGCGTTGACGCTCCCGAATCCCCATCCGTCTTTTATGACGTCTTCACCTTCGGATGTCTGGAACCCGTCGACATAAGCCCTTGCGAGGTCTGTGTCAAGGTCGGGATCCTCACCGAAAGTGCCGCTGAAGCGTCCCCAACGGGGCTCCGTGGCGAGGTCTATCTGGGGAGAAAGGGCTGTGGCTATTCCAAGGGCCCTGTATTCAGCGGAAGCTATCCTGCCGAACTCCTTCACAATGGAAGGATCGAATGTTGCGGCAAGTCCCAATGTCGAAGGCCAGAGGGATATCTCCCCGCCTGCGCCGGCGTTGAACTCGAATGTGGAAGAAGTCTCATGCCTGGGATCAGAGGAGTTGTTCGCCGGAATCCCGTGTCCGAGACCTTCCACGAAAGCCTGCACATTGTTGTTCCAGCGTGCTGCGACTTCAGGACTTTCGACTGTAGTGACGAGAACCGCACGGAGATTGTCCTCGGAGAGGAACTTCTTCTGGTTGTCCGAGAGATCCCAAGGTTTGGCACCTGATTCATCATAGGGCTTGCCACCGTAAAGGGTCATTCCACCGAAGCCCATTGAGGAGCCGGGTACGGCCTGATGGCCGCTGTAGAGCATCAGACCCGCGATCTCCTCTATGGAGAGCTGTGAAGCCAGATCCTCAGCCCTTTTCCGGAAATCCTTCCTCCAGTCCTCGTAGGTGTCAAGTTTCCCGTTACGGTTGAGATCCTTGAACGCATGGCCCGCCTTGTAGATGATGCCCACGCCTGAAGAAGGGCTGTAGCCGAGGGTGGGGCCGTTCTTCTGGACAATGGTATTGTATCCGTCACATTCCACCTCCTGGGGTTTGCCGCAGGAGGAAAGGACCGAAAGCGGCAGCGCAACCGCCGCAAAGATGGCCAAGTACTTCATGACAATAGGGTTTATTTGAAAATCTTCTGGGCGAATTCGGTCAGATATATCCTCCAGTTGCGCCATATGTGACCGCCTTCGGTCTCCATGTACTGGTAGGGATAACCGGCCTTGTCAAGGTATGCACGCAGATCGGCAGTTGACTGGTACAGGAAATCAGTCTTGCCTATACCTATCCAGTAAAGACGCGGCCTGGCGTCGAATAGGGCTTTCATCTGGGAGGCGAAAACGGCGTTGCCTTCCGCCTGCTGGGCGAACGGAGTGGAGTAATCACCTCCGGGAACGGAGAGTCCGGCTGAGAAGAGGCCTATGTATCCGAACTGCTTGGGATAACGTAGAGTCGTAGCGAAAGTATGGCCGCCACCCATCGAAAGGCCGCACATCGCTCTTGAATACTGACCGGGCAGGGTGCGGTAATGGCTTTCAACATAAGAGACTATGTCAAGGAAACTTTCATCCATCGAGGCCTTCGCCTGTCCGAAGTCAGGACCTCCTCCCATAAGAGAGGGCTGATACTCTCCTGCCGACCATTCACCGGGAGCCGCCGAAGTGTTGGTGTTGCCGTTGGGCATCACAACGATCATCGGTACTGCTTTGCCGGTAGCGATGAGATTGTCCATTATCTGGGCGGCCCTTCCGAGTTCAGACCAAGCGTTCTCGTCACCTCCGGCACCATGAAGAAGATACATGACGGGGTACCTCGTCTTGTTGTCGGGGTCATTGTACCCGGCCGGGGTGTAAACGGTCATCCTTCTCTGCAGGCCGAGGGTAGGACTGTTGTACCAGACCTTGGCCACATCCCCATGCGGAACCTTGTTGACGCTGTAGAGGAACCCCTTGTCACCTTTCTGGCGGCTGAGGGTGAAGGTATTGGTCCAGGTCGCGACGTCCCTGCTCTGATAAATGTTCGAAGGGTCCATCTGACGGGTACCATTCACTACGAAGCTGTAGGAATAGAGTTCCCCATCAAGAGGGGCGGTAGTGTATTCCCAGACTCCTTCATTGTTCTGGACCATGTCCACGGAACCAGCAACCTCGAACTTGCCGAAAGGAGTGTCCATGAGGGTGTCAGGAAGAAAGTCCCCTGTCAACTGTACGGTTATCGCTTTGGGGGCATTCAGGCGGAAAGTGACGCTTCCGTCAGGATTGATCTCGGGAGAAACGGCTGAAGCTCCGCCCATAAGAGCCTGTTGGGCATTGGAACCCAAAGCCAGGAAAAGGGCGGCAGCAGCTAATGTGGTTCTTTTCATGAAAGACGGTATTTGTTGTAGTGCAATAATGTGGAATCGTAACTTTGTTACGAATGTGTAAATTTAAATAATTTCTATCAAATCCGGAACAATCTTCCAGGGCATGACAAAAGAAAAATCAAACTGCAATATTATTTGTCTGAGCTTATTCCTCCGCCCGGGAATTATTCCGCTTTTTTGATTATTTTTGTAAGACTATAGGCGATTCAAAATGAAAAAAAGAAACATAAGGCTGATAAGCTGCATCGTGATCCTGGCCGCGCTCTCTGTCGGGATCTGGGGCGGGGTGCATTACATGAGGACTCTTTCACCCCGGCAGGTGTTGACACCGGAAAAGGGCGTGACCGTCCACGTGGAGGAACTGAGTTTTTTCAATGGAGGCGAAAAGATCTTCGGAAAGGTCTACAAGCCGATTGACAGCCTCAGCAAGAAGTTCCCCCTTCTTGTGTACTGCCATGGCCTTGGCCAGCTGTCCGACGAAGCGAAG
>DBWN01000246.1:0-2524 GCA_002308935.1 Bacteroidales bacterium UBA1237
TGTCCTTACCGAAGCGAAGCCGGAAGCTTTGGCTATGTCGTCGAGGGTGACTTCCTTCTTCGGTTCCGCACCTTCTGTGTCCTTGTTCTTGTTCTTGGAGTCTAGCTTTGCTTCCCTTATTTTTGCTATCGCTTCTTCGAGCCTGTACTTGCCAAGGAAATCCGCAACGGAAGACTCTCCGTTGTTTTTGAGCAGAGTTTCCAGGCGTTTCCTTTCGACTTTGATGAGAGCCGCGACATCATCCCTCGTGGCGTTCGCATTCAAGAACAGTTTCGATGACATTACCAGATCCTCCAGTTCGTGCATCATCATCCTTTCTTCAAGTTCGGGATCATGGACAGAGAACTCGTCCCAATTCTCTGCTGCAGGGGCGGGATCCTGTATCTCCGGCTGAGGCTCCGGCTCAGGAAGAGCGTCAATGTCTATTTCTTCTCCGTTGACGGGAATGGCTTCAGGCTCAACGACCGGAGCTGGAGCACCGATTTTGTTCAATGCCGCTTTGAGTTCGGCTTTCAGCCCGTTGATGACCTCATCCTGTTTACGGACCGTTCCTTCCTGCTCCCAAAGGCGGTTGTCTTTTTCATCTTTGTCTTTGACGAGTGAGAACAGTTTCTTGTTCTTGTTCCTGATGCTTCTTTTAGCGCATAGGAATCGTATCAGATAGATTGCCCATAAAATGAAGAAAATGACTGCTATGATGAGCAGGATAATGAGTCCGGAGTTGTTTACGTCTTCCATTTGGAAACAGTTTTAGTGGTTGGGCGGATCGTTCCGCATTTGACAAAGTTATAACATTTTTGCGGCAAATCATTCCGTTTGCCCCTTTTGCGATATCCCTGTCGCACGATAGGGACCAATGTCAGCAGAAAATTAGTAATTTTGCAGTCCGCTTTGCGGAAAACTGTTTTTTGGATTTTTATCATGAACATTACTCTTGACAACAGGAACGTCCCTGTCCTGCTCCTTACCGGATATCTCGGCAGCGGGAAAACGACTCTTCTGAACCGTATCCTTTCCAATAAGAAGGGAATAAAATTCGCAGTGATAGTCAACGATATAGGTGAAGTCAACATTGATGCTGACCTGATTCAGAAAGGTGGAGTGGTAAACCAGACGGACGAAAGCCTTGTAGCCCTCCAGAACGGTTGCATCTGCTGTACGCTGAAAGCTGATCTGATCAAGCAGATAGATGACCTGGCCCTGACCCGCAAGTTCGATTATATCGTGATCGAAGCCAGCGGCATATGCGAGCCGGCTCCCATCGCACAGTCTATTTGCTCTGTGGCCGCAATGAGGCCGCCTTATGTCAGCGGACCGCTTCCTGTGCTTGACTGCATCGTGACGGTTGTGGACGCTCTCAGGATGCAGAGCGAATTCGCATGCGGAGACGCTCTCAAGAAAGAAGACATCGGAGAAGAGGATCTTGAGAGGCTTGTTATCGAACAGATTGAGTTCTGCAACATCGTGCTCCTCAACAAGGCCTCGGAAGTGAAGCCTGTGGAACTGAAGAGGGTGCATGATATAGTCAAATCATTGAATCCCGGAGCCAAGGTGATCGAGTGCGATTACGGTGACGTGGACCTGGATCTTATCGTCAATACCGGCATGTTCAATTTCGACAAGGTGGCGACTTCCGCAGCTTGGATAAATGAGATTGAAGGAAACGGGCATCATGACGAGGACGATGATGACGACGAGCATGAAGAACATCATCACCATGACGACGATGATGAGCACGATGAGCACCATCACCACGACCATGACGAGGATGAGCATGAAGATCATCATGAGCATCACCATCACCACCATCATCACCATGATGATGAAGGTGAGGCCGAAGAATACAATATCGGAACCTTCGTGTACTACAGGAGAGACCCTCTGAACCTCAACAAGTTCGACCACTTCGTTGCTACCAAGTGGCCGAAGAACATAATAAGGGCGAAGGGCTTGACTTATTTTGATGACGAGTGGGACAAGTGCTATCTTTTCGAGCAGGCCGGAGTCCAGAAATCCATACGTGATGCCGGTCTGTGGCTCGCTACGATGCCTGACGACCAGCTCCGTGAACTTGCAAAACGCGATCCTTCCGTCCTCAAGGATTGGGATCCGTTCTACGGTGACCGCATGACCAAGATCGTGTTCATCGGCCAAAATCTTGACAAGGACGGTATCGCCGCTCTTATGGACATGTGCCTCTCTGAGGCATAGTGAATCTTTTCTTTCCGCGGGCTGTTGTTTTTTAAGTGGAGAGTGCCTAACTTTCGGAGGAATTAAGGGGAAAGAATCCCCGGACACTTAAACTGCCAACCCGTGGAAAATAATATTTTCACAAGGATATGGTCTCTATACAGGGACGGCTTCAGGAATATGACCTGGGGTCGTCCTTTGTGGTTTCTGATAATCCTGAAGGTGGTGATCCTTTTCGGAATACTGAGACTTTTCTTTTTCCGCCCGGTCCTGTCAGGGATGAGCGAGGAGCAGAAGAGCGAGACCGTCGGAGAAAGGCTTTCTTCTTTCCAGG
>DBWN01000246.1:2534-3907 GCA_002308935.1 Bacteroidales bacterium UBA1237
AAAACTAATAACCGTATAATCATGGGATCAGCATTAATCGATTGGTCCAGATTGCAGTTCGCCATGACAGCAGCCTACCATTGGCTGTTCGTCCCATTGACCCTTGGCCTTTCCGTCATCATGGCCGTAATGGAGACGATGTACGTCACCAAAGGGGACTCTTTCTGGAAGAAGACGGCACAGTACTGGATGAAACTGTTCGCCATCAATTTCGCAGTGGGAATCGCCACCGGTATCATCCTTGAGTTCGAGTTCGGCACGAACTGGAGCAATTACTCCTGGTTTGTCGGAGACATTTTCGGCGCGCCCTTGGCCATAGAGGGCATCCTTGCTTTCTTCATGGAAGCGACTTTCTTTGCTGTCATGTTCTTCGGTTGGGAGAAGGTCAGCAAACGTTTCCATCTGGCTTCCACCTGGTTATGCGGAATCGGGGCATGTATCTCGGCTTACTGGATCCTGGTCGCCAACGGATGGATGCAGCATCCTGTGGGGACCACTTTCAATCCCGATACGGTACGAAGTGAGATGACCGACTTTTGGGCAGTTATCGGGAACCCCGTAGCCGTCAGCAAGTTTTTCCATGCTGTCTTCAGCGGATGGATGACTGGAGGAGTCTTCGCTATAGGCGTCAGTTGCTGGTATCTGATGAAAGGCAGAGAAATCAGGTTCGCCAAGGCCAGTCTCGCTGTAGCGGTATGTGTCGGCCTTGCCGGCAGTGCCGCAACGATGATCTCCGGAGACTCTTCAGGTGTTCTGGAAGGCAAGTACCAGCCAATGAAACTCGCGGCTTCTGAAGGACTTATGGTCGGAGGCACCAAGGCTCCGTTCTCGATAATCCCCGGAGTTGAAGTTCCCGGGATTCTCTCTTTCCTTGCCACTCATTCTTTCAACGGTTACGTCCCGGGTGTGAACGATATAATGTCAGGATATACAGATAACCAAGGGAACGAAGTTCCTTCTGTGGAGGAGAAAATGACCCGGGGAAGAATCGCTGTCAATGCTTTGGGAAAATACCGCGCTTTGAAAGATACTGATCCCCAGGCAGCTCAAAGCATCCTCAAGTTGTTCAGGGACAATGAAGAATATCTTGGTTACGGATATCTGGAGTCTCCAGAGGACGTCATTCCAAAGATTCCTGTCGTCTATTGGGCTTTCAGGATCATGATCGGTCTGGGGATGTTCCTTGTTCTGCTGATGCTTGTTGTAGGCTTCTTCCTGTGGAAAGACAAAATTTCATCCATGAAGTGGCTCCATTGGGTCGCCCTTTTCTCCATCCCTCTGGTATATTTGTGCGGTCAGGCAGGTTGGGTGGTCGCGGAAGTAGGACGTCAGCCATGGACCATAGAAGGGCTTCTGCCGGTTAATGTCGCCGT
>DBWN01000222.1 GCA_002308935.1 Bacteroidales bacterium UBA1237
TGGTCCGAGGTTCTTGATACCGACGCTTTCGAATTCTTCCAGCAGCAAGGCATCTACAACCCTTCCGTAGCCAAGAGTTTCAGGGAAACTTTCCTTGAGAAAGGCGGTTCAGAAGAGCCTATGACGCTTTTCCGTCAGTTCAGAGGCGCTGATCCTGATGCAGGTGCACTTCTCAGGAACAGAGGACTCGATTAGCACTTGTTCTGATAATCAGTTTTTTGAGGGCGGTTCCTTTATGGGGCCGCCTTTTTATCGTTCCAGCCGGGGCTCAATTGTTGTAAACAATTGTTTTGCGTTTAAAATGTTTTAATTAATTTTGCGTAGACTAGGTATATTATTCAAATCTCAATATTATGAAATTCAGATACGCATTGATGTCCGTATTGGCATCAGTAGCCCTCTTCTCCGCTTGCGAGGAAGAGGAAGAACTGGGACTGGCATCCCTTACTTCGGATGTCAGTGAACTGTCTTTCGATGTGCCGGCAGGACAACAGACCATTTCCCTTACCGCAACTCGAGACTGGTCTGTGAAGACCAAACCGGATTGGGTGGCTGTTGATCCTGATCACGGGAGCGCTTCGACCAAAGCGCAGAATGTGACGATAACAGTGCAGCCCAATCCCGATATGGACCGTACCGGTAACGTCATTTTCACGATAGGTTTTGCGAAAACCGGAGTCGCAGTTCACCAGAAAGGTGAAGCAGGTTCTGAAGAGGATGCCCTCATCTACTTCAATGATTTCGACAAGGAGGAGGCTACTCAGACATACGGAAGTGGTACGTCGTGGCCTTATCTAGATCAGTTCGAAGGCTGGAAGAACCAGACCGGAAACGGTGCTGCAGATGTGACCTACAGATTCAAGTCGATGTCAGCAAGGGCAAACAGCAAGTCAAATTCCAACTATTCGGATTATGAAGGTTCAGGAGCAAACAACTTGTTCTTTGGCTCAGGATCATATTTCGTGGTTGACGGAATAGCATTGTCAGGTCAGAAGGATTTCGTGGTTACTTTCGGATCGGAAAGATATCTTAACGGGTCGGATGACAACACTTTCAACCATAAGGAGTTCCACCTCTATGTTTCGGGAGATGGGGAGAAGTGGACAGAGCTTGAATATTCCTTTGCGAATGGTGACCCCGATGGACGTTGGGATCTTGCGACAGCCCGTTTCTCCACAAAAGAAGCAGCATCCGCTCTCCATTTATGCGTGATTTCTGACATAGCCAGTGCACATCGTCTTGACGACCTCAAACTTACCAGGGGCACTGCAGCTGATGTCACCATCGATCTTGCTGAAGGTGTTGAGATTCCCGCCATTGGCGGCGGAGACACTCCTAGCGGAGATATCAAGACCGTTACAGTTAAAGAATTCCTGGCATCTCCTGAGTCTTCGACCCAAAAGTATCAGTTGACAGGTACAGTGTCCGGAAGTGTCAATACCCAGTACGGAAACTTCGACCTTGTCGATGAGACCGGAACAGTCTATGTCTATGGTCTTACGGCAACCGATCTCGGATATGGCACGAAGAACGACCAGAGCTTCGCCAGCCTTGGCATCAATAAGGGCGATAAGGTCACTATCATCGGTTACCGCGGTTCATACACCAACAACAATACCGGAGAAAAGAAAGATGAAGTTGTCTATGCATACTTCGTTTCTAAGGAAGACGGTGGTGGAGATGAGCCTTCTGGTGAAGTCAAGACTGTAAAAGTCTCCGAATTCATCGCTGCTCCCGAGTCATCTACGCAGAAGTATCAGCTTACCGGAACCGTATCCGGAAGTATCAACACCCAGTACGGAAACTTCGACCTTGTCGATGAGACCGGATCAGTCTATGTCTATGGTCTTACCAAAACCGATCTCGGATATGGCGCGAAGAACGACCAGAGTTTCGCAAGTCTTGGCATCAAAGAGGGTGACAAGATCACAATCATCGGTTACCGTGGTTCATACGGTGACAAGATTGAAGTGATGTATGCATACTTTGTGTCGAAGGAAGACGGTGGCGGAGATGATCCTGATCAGCCCGGAGAGGTAAAGACTGTGACCATAGCTGAATTCAATGCTGCTCCCGAGTCATCTACGCAGAAATACCAGCTTACCGGAACCGTATCCGGAAGCATCAATAACCAGTACGGAAACTTTGACCTTGTCGACGAGACCGGGACAGTCTATGTTTATGGCCTTACCGCTACAGACCTTGGATATGGCACGAAGAATGACCAGAGCTTCAGTCAGTTAGGAATCAAAGCCGGTGACAAGATCACAATCATCGGTTATCGTGGTTCATACGGTGACAAGATTGAAGTGATGTATGCTTACTTCGTGTCGAAGGAAGACGGTGGCGGAGATGACCCTGATCAGCCCGGAGAGGTGAAGACGGTGACAGTAGCTCAGTTCAATGCGGCGGAAGAGTCGTCAACCCAAAAGTATCAGCTTACAGGAACGGTATCAAACATCAAGAATACGACTTACGGTAATTTCGATCTGGTCGACGAGACTGGAACCGTCTACGTCTATGGCCTTACCGCGACAGAACTTGGATACGGTGCATCCAACGACAAGAGTTTCGCTAATATTGGCATAAAAGAAGGAGACAAGATAACCATCATCGGATACCGAAGTTCGTATAGCGGCCAAATCCAAGTCAAGAGTGCATATTTTGTCTCGAAAGAAAACGGTGGCGATAATCCACCTGTACAGGTTATGTCTGTGACAGTTGCCCAGTTCAATGCCGCAAGTGAGTCCGAGACTCAGAAGTATCAGCTTACAGGAACGGTTTCAAACATCAAGAATACCACTTACGGTAATTTTGACCTTACCGATGAGACGGGTACAGTCTACGTTTATGGTCTTACTGCAACGGACCTTGGATACGGTGCATCCAACGACAAGAGTTTCGCCAATATTGGCGTAAATGATGGAGACAAGATCACCATCATCGGATACCGAAGTTCGTATAGCGGCCAAATCCAGGTCAAGAGCGCATACTTCGTTTCGAAGGAAGACGGTGGCGGAGATGAACCTGGCGGCGGAGACGATCCGGGAGAGTTCACGGGTGGAGATTACACCATCACTTGGAGCGCTGCATCTGACTGGACAAAGGGGCAGGATGATATAACGTACACATCCAGCATCTTCACTGTGTCTGCTAAAAAGAATGACGGCACTACCGCTCCTACAGTGAACGGCACCTACAATGATTTCAGGGCATACGCCAAGAACACGATCACGATTTCAGCCAATGGTGCTACGATCAATAAGATAGTCTTCAACCTTTCTTCACAGGGTCTGAAGCGTCTTACTGATATTACAGCATCCGATGGAACAGTGAAGACTCAAGCTTCAGGAGACAAGACTGTTGAATGGACAGGCTCTGCGACTTCGGTAACTTTCACGGTCGGAGACACCGCTCAGTACGGATCTGATGGAGCATCCAAGGCAGGACAGCTTGATTTCTCCAGCATAGATCTCAACGCTACTCTCAATTAATCCCTTACAGCAATTTTGATCATTCGAATCCAAAGTGAGAAAGTTTGAAGTCATATTGAAGGCTGCAGCATTGATGGTAATCTTTGCGACGGTGTATTCCTGCAGCGGCGGCTCCAAGGCTGAACCTGAAGTAATGTCGGCCAAGTTGACGGCCGACCGGCAGCAGGTTTCTTCTGACAAAGGAAGCATATTCCTCAGTGTCGCCGCATCAGGAAGTTGGACCTTGTCCCTTTCTTATTCGGGGACAGAGTCCGGCTGGGCTTCACTCAGTGTGACTTCCGGAAGCGGTTCCAAGAACAGCGTCATTCTTTCTTACAACGCCAATTCTTCATCTTCACCCAGGACCTTGACTGTCACTCTGAATGCAGGATCTCTGACGTCCACGGTTTCATTCACCCAGCAGGGGTATACTCCCTCGGGAGGTTCCGGAGGTGAAGATGAGCGGATAGCCATTCCTTCATGGCTGGAGTTGCCGGGCGTTCCCGATGATGATGAGTTCAAGTTCATATCCCATAATATGACCCTTAACGGCAAAAAGCAAAGGAACTATTCATATTGGTGGGATTACTCGAACCTTGTTGCCAGATGGGTTGCATATCCTCTGAACTCTACCCTGATAGGTTCCGGCAAGCGTTCCGATGCATGGGCTTTGGACCCTCTTCTCTCTGAAAAACAGCAGCCGGTACTCTACAAGGGATACTCAGACGGCAATGACGGATGGTATGCAAGGGGACATCAGATAGCCTCTGCAGACCGACTTACACCTGGTATCAACGAGTCCACTTTCTATGGCACTAACATGACTCCGCAGAATAATGATTTCAATAGCGGAATCTGGGCAGTGCTAGAAGGACAGGTGCGTTCCTGGTCGAAGAACAGTGATACGCTTTATGTCGTCACCGGATGTACAGTAGAGGGAAGTACAAAATACTGCTATGACAACAAAGGAAAGAAAGTGACGGTCCCTACCGGTTACTTCAAGGCTCTTCTCCGGTATAAGGAGAACTCGACCATCGGTTATGGCGGATTCATTGGTTGCGGATTTTACTTTGACCATGCCAACAAGTATGGTTCATCCGTCAAGAAATCAATGATGATGTCGATTGATGATCTTGAGAAGAAACTTGGCATTGACTTTTTTGTCAACCTTCCGTCAGATATAGAAAACAGTGTCGAGAAACAGGATCCGAAGACCGTCTCCTGGTGGGGTTTGAATGATTAAAAGAAAACATTCCGAATATGAAAAAGATACTTTATCTCCTTATTATCTTTCTTGTGGGACAGACCGCATTCGGCGCTTCTCCCAAGAAGAGTTATGTCATAGGGTTCTACAATCTTGAGAACCTTTTTGACACATACCATGATGAAGGGAAGAATGACTATGAGTACCTTCCGGATGGCGCGAACAACTGGACTGAAGTCAAGTATGAGAAAAAGCTTCAGAACATGGCTTCCGTCATCCGTGCGATGAGGGACGACAATAATGTATATCATGCTATTTTGGGAGTAAGTGAGATTGAGAACAGGCATGTGCTCGATGATCTGGTGAACCGTCCGGAGATAGCGGATGCCAACTATCAGATCGTCCATTATGACGGTCCTGACCGTCGAGGTGTCGATGTCGCCCTTTTCTATCGTCCAGATGTGTTCCAACTTCTTGAGAGCAAGTCCATCCCATTCGATTTCAACAGCAATATTGATTTCGGGATGACTCAGGAGGAGAAGGACGACTTCCGTACCAGGGACATTCTCATGGTAAGGGGCCTTCTCGGTGGAGAAATGTTTGCGTTCCTTGTTGCGCACTTGCCTTCAAGGGTCGGAGGAAAGAGCAATGACCTCCGCTCCCGTGGCGGTGAAATCATGTATGCTGAAGCTATGCGTCTTATGGATGAGTATCCCGGAATCAAGATTGTTGCCATGGGTGACATGAATGACAATCCCACAGACGACAGCATGGCTATATATATGCATGGTAAGGAAAAGATCAAAGACGTAGGAGAAAGGGATTTCTTCTCTCCGTTCCTCTCAATGTTGAAGGACGGGTACGGATCTTTGGCATATCAGGGGGAATGGAACATTTATGATATCATTCTGGCTAACCACAACCTCGTGAACGCACCTAAGGGGACTCTCGAGATAACCCCTATTGTCAAGGGTAAGTATTATGGAAGGATCTTCCAGAAGCCGTTCATGACTCAGCAGGAAGGAGACTATAAGGGTACACCGTTCAGGACATACTCCGGTGGCGCATTCATCGGAGGTTACAGCGACCATTACCCTACATACATTGTCGTAAGTACTAAATAAGGATGCCATGATAAGGAAAGTTACATTAGCGCTGGTCGCATCTCTGGTTTCCATGACACTCCTGGCCCAAACCGGAGGCGTCAAGGGAACCGTTTTGAACCGCGTTGACAGAACCCCTGTAACCAATGCCGAGCTGACCCTTTTCCAAGGGGCACAGGAAATAGCCACGGCGAAAACGGACGAATCAGGAAACTTCTTGATCGAACGCCTTGAAGACGGCATATATGACCTTGTCGTCAAGGCATCCGAGTTCCTGGAGACAAGGGTGAACGTGACCGTCAATGATGGCTACGTGAAGAACATGTTCAATATTACCCTGACCCAATCCCGTTCTGAGATTATGGACGAGATTTTCGAGGAGTTCGATATGGATGATTCCGGGTACAATGATAACCCCGTCATCCTTTTTGACCAGAATGACGTGTTCAACTCTGTGGCGGGATACAATTTCAGTTCAGTGCGTTTTAACCCCAGAGGTTATTCTTCAGAGTCGCAGGACGTCCTGCTCGCCGGAGTGAAGATGAATGACGCTATAACGGGTTATTCTCCTTTCTCCCTCTGGAGCGGACTTAATGAGGCCACAAGGACCAAATACACCGTAACCGGAAGTGAAGTCTCTGATTACGGCCTTGGCGGATATAACGGATTGACGAACATTCCTGCGAACGCATCAAATGTCAGGAAGGGACTTAGAGGTAGCGTTCTCACAAATTCCGCACTATACAGGCTCCGTCTGATGATGACCTATTCAAGCGGAATGAATGACAAAGGATGGGCATATGCGGTATCGGCTTCCGCCCGTCTAGGCGGTAATGACTGGATTGACGGAGTTTATTACCGTTCATTCGGATATTATGCTTCTGTCGAGAAGAAGTTCAATGATGTTCATCGTCTGGCCGCTACATTCATGGCCACACCCGGAAGCAGAGGGGCACAAAATGCTTCCACACAGGAAGTTTATGACCTCATGGGAGACAATATGTACAACTCCAACTGGGGTTACCAGAACGGCAAGATCCGCAACTCCCGTATCCGCAAGACGCATGAACCTATCGCCATTCTGAAGTACGACTACACTCCCAACGACAAGTTCAAAGCATCCGCAACTCTTCTTTACCGTTTCGGAAAGAACGGATACACTGCCATCGATTGGTATGATGCCCAGGATCCCCGTCCCGACTACTATAGGAACCTTCCCAGCTATTTCTGGATGGAGAACAGGGATTTTGGACGCCGCAACATGTTCAAGTATGCTGCAGCCAAGGAAGCTTGGACTCACTCATCGTTATATCCTGAGATGACTCATGTAAATTGGGAGAGGCTCTATGACGTGAACAGGAACAATCTTGAGGGCGTCGCCGGAATACCTCGCTCAAAGTACATCTCCGAAGAGAGGAGGGTAGACCAGAGGGACCTGAACTTCGCCGGTTCCTTCAAGTGGAACACCAACAGCTGGTTGACTTTGAGCGGTGGTCTCAATGCAAAGATCAACAGGACTGAGAACTACAAGATCGTTGATGACCTTCTCGGCGGATACTATTTTGTCGATATCGACTCTTTCGCTGAAAGGGAATACGCTTCCGCTGCGGCCAAGGTCCAGAATGACCTGGACTACTATCTGGCCCACGGAGAGGCGAGAAGGCTTTATAAGGGTGACAAGTTCGGATATGACTATTACGCTCAGATCCGTAACATTGAAGCCTGGCTCAACGGCAGGTTTGCGGTAGGGAACTTCTCCGCTGATCTTGGTGGAAAGATAGGTTACTCTTCCTTCTGGAGAGAAGGGCTTGTGAGAAAGGGACTTTTCCCTGGACTCAAACCCGACGGAACGGACTATATCATTGACGGTGTCAATTTGAGCCGTGATTCTGAAGGTAATCTGCTTCCTACTTCCTATGGAAAGTCCGAAGTCAAAGGATTCTTGACATATGCGGGAAAACTTGGACTCAACTATATGATAGGCGGAAGGATGAGGATTTACGGAAACGTCGGTTTCTTCAACGACGCTCCCAACTTCAACATGGCTTTCATGTCTCCTAGGACCAGGAATACCACTGTGGATAACCTCACGACGACCAAGACTTTCACCTCTGACCTTAATTGGCAGTTCACCGGCAACGGTTTCAACGCACGAATCACCGGATACTACACTTACATCTGGGACCAGACCGATGTGATGAGCGCCTTTGATGACATGCAGAACGCATTCTCGAATTTCGCGCTCAGCGGAATCGATGAAAGGCATTACGGTATCGAGGTCGGATTCAAGGTCCCCACACCTGTACCTAACCTCTCTATCCAGGGTGTGGTCAGTGCAGGCAGGTATGAGTACACTTCCAATCCTACAATGGTCCAGACCATAGACAACAGTGCCGAGCCCGTTGAGTACGGTGGTTTCACAACACTTCTCATTCCTTTCTGGAAGAGCACTCCTATATTCAAGAGAGACGGCTCCGGCAATCCCACTTATGAGATTGACCACTATCAGAGGCACTATATCCCCAGTACTCCTCAGCTTGCTACAAGCCTCGGACTCTCATACAATTACAACTACTGGTACATTGATGGGGACGTGGAGTATTTCGATGGTGCATACCTTGATATGAATCCTCTCTACAGGACCGATTATGCAACTGGAGGACCAGACGGGATCGTTACTCCCACGGAGGTCGAGTACATGACCACTCAAGAGAAGTTCGATGCTGCATGGCTCGTCAACTTCAGCATAGGAAAGAGCTGGTATATCCAGCGCAAGTACCAACTCGGCTTCTCTCTCAACGCCAAGAACATCCTCAATAACAAGAATGTCAAGACCGGTGGTTACGAGCAGACCCGTATCGTGGACAATACTGTGGGCAATGAGCGCTATTACCGCTTCGATCCCAAGTATTTCTACATGAGCGGTGTCAATTACATGTTGAACGTTTATTTCAGATTCTAGGCTATGAAGAAGACAAGATTATTTATCACTGCTCTCTGTGTTGCGGCTGTTTCCGCGGCTTCATGTGAAGAGTGGGATCCCGTTTTTACCGGGAAATATGAAATGCCGGAAAAAGTCAAGCCTGTCGAGAAAACAGCTAACACTACCATCGCCGAGCTGAAACAGATGTACATTGACAACGGCAACAAACCGGTCGAGATAACAGGGGACGTGATGATAGCCGGGCAGGTCATATCCAGTGACCGCAGCGGAAACATTTATCGCGAACTCTATATACAGGACGAGACAGGAGCGATTGATGTCAAGATAGGAAAATCCTCCCTTTACAGCGATTATCATTTGGGACAGTGGGTGTATGTAGACTGCAACGGCTTGATGATCGGCAGTTATAGCGGCATGCCTCAGTTGGGTGTTGAAGATGAGACCGGAGAGTATGAGACGGCTTATATAGATGCCCAATATATTATTGATACTCACATTTTCCGTGGAGAAATCGGTAAAATGCCCGAGCCTCAGGAGATATCTGAGAACGATCTCCCTAGAGCTATCAGTCAAGGAGGCTTCAAGAGCCCTCTCTTCGGTAAACTTGTGAAGATGAACGGACTCACTTATGGTGCGAAGTCGTCCTACTCGACGGACCATTATAAGAGGATTTTCGCACTGCTGTATATTGACCCTTCCAAGGATAAAGGTGCTCAATCGAACCGTATTTTCCTTAGCGACAAGACTTACGGTGTAACTACTTGGGCGATGTCCAAGAGCAAGTTCTTGGAGAACCTTAACGCCGGACTCTTTGATTCTGCCAGAACCGGAGACGGGAGGGCTATAGATGCAGAGATCAAGCAATCACTCAGGGATAACGCCGCAGCTGTTACCATGAGCCAGTACTTCTCATTCGGTACTACCGATGTCCAGATAAGGACCAGCGGATTTTCCAAGTTCTGCGATAACGAGATCGATCCCTTGATCCTTGGTGATCCCTCGTCATCTCAGGCTGATGGTGCACCTGTCAGCGTAACTGGTATCCTTACCATCTACAACGGTTCCGCTCAGTTCACTCTGATTGACGAGACCGGTGTCAAAATCATAAATCAATAGGGATTCCGGTCCTTTGACTCGATTCTGGGTGGCGGCTCTTTTTGGGCCGCCACTCTGCATATTATGCGGATGATTATGCAATTATTGACATGGTGGCTCTTCCTACGCCAAAAAATCAGTATTTTTGTGAATTGAAGATAATACAACAGCAATGCAGCGGATTCCATTACTCTTGTCGGTGGCGCTCTCTTTGGCGATATGCGGTTGCACGTCCGACAAAATAGAAACGTCCGATTATTATTCTCTTGTCAACACGAAGATCGGTTCGGGTGGACACGGTCACGTTTTTGTCGGAGCGAGTGCCCCTTTCGGCATGGTACAGTTGGGACCCACCAGCATTCCTCAGGATTGGGATTGGTGCTCGGGTTATCATGACAGCGACAATTCTGTGATAGGCTTTTCACACACTCATCTTGAAGGCACAGGAATAGGCGACCTTTTCGACGTCACGGTAATGCCCGTAATCGGCGAAGTGACCTATGCAAGAGGCGATGAGAGTGATGTCTCCACAGGGTTGTGGTCACCTGCCGACAGGTCTAAGGAAGTCAGCACTCCATCTTATTACAGTGTTCCCCTTACCCGTTGGGGTGTTCTTGCGGAGATGACTGCTACCAATAGGGTCGGTATGCACCGTTACACTTTCCCTTCTTCAGACCAGGCGGCCATCGTTTTTGACCTTCGTAACGGAGGCTGTTGGGACAGTCCTTACGGGACATGGATAGAGAAGGTGAGCGATAATGTCATCCGTGGATACCGCTATTCTTCCGGCTGGGCTGCGAATCAGAGGGTATTCTTCCATGCAGAGTTCTCCAAGCCTTTCAAGAATATCACATTCATAAGCGGTCTGAACCGGGCAGAGGACGGCTCCTTAGTCGAGAAGCCCATGTATGCGAGAATGGATTTCGAAACTTCTGAAGGAGAACAGATTCTTGTCAAAGTGGCGATTTCTCCTGTCAGTATGGATGGTGCTATGTCCAATATGGCAGCGGAACTTCCCGACTGGGATTTTGAAAAGGTAGTTGAAGAAGGTAAGGCCAAATGGAACGAAGAACTCTCCAAGGTGAAGATCCAAGGAGGAAGCGAGACGGACAGGACCATCTTCTACACTGCTCTCTACCATACGATGATACATCCTGCCACATTCA
>DBWN01000129.1:0-2815 GCA_002308935.1 Bacteroidales bacterium UBA1237
AGAGGGCTCACAAAAGAGGAATATGTCAGTCTGGTCTGCGAGGAGATGATTCCTGCTGTTGCGAAAGAAAATCTGGCGGACTTCATCGACGTGTTCTGCGACAAGGGATTCTTCACGCCTGAAGATACCGGCAGGATACTGGAGAAAGGAGCGGAATACGGCATAAGGCCCAAGATACATGCAAACGAACTGGACGTGAGCGGAGGCGTACAGGTCGGGGTCAAGTACGATGCGCTCTCGGTCGACCACCTCGAGAGGACAACAGATCAAGAAACCGCAGTCCTGAAAGGACGTGATACTATGCCAACAATGCTGCCCGGTTCGTCATTCTTCCTTGGAATTCCGTTCGGAAGAGCCAAAGACTTCATCAGGGAAGGCCTCGGCATCGCTCTCGCATCCGACTACAATCCGGGCTCATCACCTTCCGGAGACATGAGAATGGTGATGGCGCTCGGATGCATAAGGATGAGACTTACACCGTCGCAGGCATTCAACGCATGCACAATAAACAGCGCATATGCAATGGGGGTTTCACATCTGACGGGATCCGTTACCCCGGGCAAGAAGGCTAACCTTATTGTCACTTTGCCGGGGAGATCATTGGCTTCAATCCCGTACATGTACACTACTCCGTTCATAAAGACAATCCTGTTGTCCGGAGAAGAGACAAGCTAGTTTTTCCAAAAAACGGGGAAATGTCATATTAATGCCCGATTTTTGATAAGAGGTTGAAAAGAGAAAAAGGAGAAAGAAAAGATGAGCCGAAAAGTGAGAAACCATGTACTTGACAACAAAAGCATAACTACGGTAGCCGCTTCACGATACAGCATCACCCTTGACAACGTGATGCTCCTTGAAGACAATATAACTGCCAAAGAAAAGCAACAGCCGGCGGACGAGAACGGTTTCATACCCATAGGCAAAGACTATCCTTACAAGCAATTATTCTATCTGACCATCTTCTGTGCAAAGGGAAAGATCCGTACAAGCATGAACATGAAGGAATACGAAATGGAAGAAAACGATTCCCTTGTATGTTCCGTCGGTACGATAATAAGTGATTTCAGAATAACCCCTGATTGCACTTTCTTTGCCATCGCTCTTTCTGAAGATGAATTCTTCAAGAACGGGATTTCTCCATGCTTCACAACAATCCGGGAGAACCTTCTGAAGCCTCAACTGATACGCAACACCTCCAAGCAGATGGAGGTGGCACTCTATGAATACAACCTTCTGCGCGAAATCGCTGTAAGTGACGGTTTTCAGTTCAAGCTGGAAGCGGCCAAAGGTATTATCTACACACTGTCGACAGGACTCGCCCAATGGTTTGTAAGCAATCCTCAGAAAGACAGTCTGAGCCGGCACGAATCCCTTTTCATGGAATTCCTGCGAGCGGTCCATTCGAACTGCCACAAGGAAAGAAAGATAGGTTTCTATGCCAAATTGTTCGGCGTCACACCTAAATACTTTTCCAAAATCATTTATGACACTTCCGGAAGACATGCTGGAGATTGGATAAAGGAGCATGTCATCCTGAACGCCAAAACGATGCTGAGCGCGGGAGACTTGAGCATACAGGAAATTTCCGACGCACTCAATTTCCCGAACCCTTCTTTCTTCGGCAAATTCTTCAAAGCCGCCACAGGCTGTTCTCCGAAGCAATATTCCTCTAAAGGGAAAAAGTCCTGACAAGCGGTTCAGTACTTCTGAAAAGATCTTTCACGGACCTTTTTGACAGAACCCCTACGGGTTTGTTATTGCATTTTGAGCGAATTAGCGGTATATTTGACGAAATGTCAATCGTATTCACCGAATAATCCGCTCCAGATATGTTGCAGGTCTATTGCAAGAACACCGGCACCTACAGGAAATACCCCGAGGGGACTTCCTTGCTTCAGATGCTGTCCGATTTCGAATTTGAGGCACCCTACCCTATAATCTCGGCAAAGGTAAACAACGTCTCGCAAGGCCTGAAGTTCAAAGTCTATCAAAGCAAGGACATAGAATTCATCGATTGCCGTGAACCCAGTGGAATGAGAGTTTACTGCAGGTCCCTGTGCTTCCTCATGTGCAAGGCCGCTGCAGACATTTTCCCGGGGTGCAGGGTATACATGGAGCATGAGATATCCAATGGCTACTTCTTCCACCTGAAGAAAGCTGACGGTTCACCCGTTATCCAAGAGGATATAGACGCTCTCAAGGCCAAGATGCGCGATATCGTCGATAAAGACATGCCGTTCCACCGTTACGACGCGCAGACGGAGAAGGTCATGAAGATATTCTCCAAAATCGGTGCTGAAGAAAAGGTCAGGCTTCTTGAGACCAGCGGACAAGTGTACATGGACTACTACACTCTCGGTGACACTCCCGACTATTACTACGGAAGACTAGTTCCCTCGGCAGGATACATCAAAATATGGGATATCCAATCGTACTATTCGGGGCTGCTGCTCAGAGTTCCGGACTACCATTCCCCCGACCGTCTGGCCCCCTTTGTTGACCAGCCGAAGACATTCAGCATGTTTGCTGAGAACCTCAAATGGAACATCATCATGGGGCTCAGCACAGTGGGAGACGTCAACCATGCCATCCATCAGGGACAGGCAAGTGAACTGATCCAGATCGCGGAAGCCCTACAGGAGAAGAAGATTGTCCAGATAGCAGAAGAGATCGAGAGGAGATACCGGAGCGACAATCCCACCAAGGTAGTCCTCATAACAGGACCGAGCAGCAGTGGCAAAACCACATTCTGCAAAAGGCTGAGCGTTCAGCTCAAGGCTTGCGGACTCCGTCCTCTTTCGATGTCCACCGACGA
>DBWN01000129.1:2919-3230 GCA_002308935.1 Bacteroidales bacterium UBA1237
GAATACAACTTCGTCACCGGTCTTAGGGAGTACAACGGCAAGACCATACAGCTAAAGGAAGGAAGCATACTTCTGATAGAAGGCATCCATGCGCTCAATCCTGCCCTCACTCCTTCAATTCCGGACGAGAACAAGTTCAGGATCTTCATCAACACTCTTACCAGCACCGCCCTTGACAACCACAACTGGATACCCACCAGCGACAACCGCCTCTTAAGACGAATCGTCAGGGACTACAAAAAAGGAGCATTCACCGCTCAGCAGTCCATCAACCAGTGGCCGAGTGTGAGGAAATCAGAGGAAGAGTGGAT
>DBWN01000024.1:0-2112 GCA_002308935.1 Bacteroidales bacterium UBA1237
CTCATCCTGGAGGATATCCTGGCGGTAGTCCTGATGGTCATGCTTTCCACCATGGCGGTCAGCAATTCAGTGGAAGGGATGGAGATGCTCCAGAGCATACTGAAACTGGTCTTCTTCCTGGTCCTTTGGGTCGTGGTCGGATTGTACATAGTGCCGCTCTTCCTCAAATGGGCACGCAAACTGATGAACGAGGAGACCCTTCTTGTCGTCTCGTTGGGGCTTTGCTTCGGAATGGTGGTCATTGCCGCCAAGACAGGATTCTCTGCCGCGTTCGGCGCCTTCATCATGGGTTCCATCCTCGCCGAAACCGTCGAGTCGGAAAAGATAGAGAAACTCGTAAAACCGGTGAAGGACCTGTTCGGAGCCATATTCTTCGTGTCCGTGGGAATGATGGTCGACCCGGCGATGATCGTTCAGTATGCGGTTCCGATCATAGTGATAACCCTGACTGTACTGGTCGGCCAAGCCACTTTCGCCACTCTCGGAGTCATCTTCTCAGGACAGTCCCTCAAGACCGCCATGCAGTGCGGTTTCAGTCTTACGCAGATCGGAGAGTTCGCCTTCATCATCGCCTCTCTCGGAGTGTCCTTGGGAGTCACAAGTGATTTCCTGTACCCGATAGTCGTGGCGGTGTCAGTCATAACGATATTCCTGACCCCTTACATGATAAGGCTGGCCGAGCCGGCTTACGCCCTAATTGAGAAATACCTCCCGGACAAATGGAAGTCATTCCTCGGAAGATACGCTTCAGGAAGCGCCCCGGCAGCATCAAAGGAGAACTACTGGAAAAAATACCTTCTTGAAATCGCCAAGTTCACCCTCGTATATTCAATCATCTGCTTCGCCATAATCCTTATCGGCACCAAGTTCGTAGAGCCGCTCCTCAAGGGCATCCTTCCCGGAATCTGGGGAGATGTGGTGGCGGTCGTGGCCATGATCATTTTCATGTCCCCGTTCCTGAGGTCGATAATGATAAAGAAGAACCGTTCAGACGAGTTCAACGCCCTATGGGAAGAAAGCAGGGCGAACAGACCGGCGCTTCTTGCGAGCATAGCGGTGAGGATAGTAATAGCACTGGTTTTCGTGTTCTATGTCCTCGCGAAATACTTCCACCTTTCAATCGGTCTTGTCATAGTACTCGCTCTTGGTATAGTCTCCGTGATGATAATGAGCAAAAAACTCAAGAAACAGTCCATCATCATAGAAAAGACGTTCCTCAACAACCTGAGGGCCAAAGACATCCAGAGCGAATATCTGGGAGAAAAGAGGCCGGAGTACGCAGGAGAGCTGTTGTCAAAGGATATGCACTTGGCGGAATTCGATATCCCGGCAGAAGTTCCCTGGGCCGGGAAGACTCTTCTGGAACTTGACCTTGGCAAGAGGTTCGGGGTCCATGTCGTGTCAATCTTGAGAGGCACGATGAGGATCAACATACCCAAGGCAAGCGACAGGATCTTCCCATGCGACAGGATACAGGTCATAGGAACCGACTCGCAGCTTGAAGGTCTCGGGGAACAGATCAACTCCGGTGCGGTGAAAGCCGATCCCGAAAGGATGGAGAAGAGCGAAATGGTTCTCCACCAGTTCCTTCTCGGAGAAGGCTCCACATTCGTGGGCAAGGACATACGCAGCTGCGGCATAAGGGACACATACCATTGTCTTGTTGCTGGAGTCGAGTCCAGTGACGGAAAACTGCACGCCCCCACTGCAGGAGTCCCCTTCGGTACTGGAGATATCCTCTGGGTCGTTGGAGAAAAGGACAATGTATCCGCCCTGATGCATGCTTAGAAAATGAATGAATAACCATTATACCGATATGACACTGAAAGCCAAACACATTTTCGCGGCGGTCGCGATTCTTTCCGTGGTGTCCTGCAACCATACCCTCAAGGACGGCGAGTATACTCTGCACGTGCTCTCCACCAATGATGTGCACAGCACCTGGTTCGACTCCACTTATGTCGGCGGAGGGATAAAGAACTCCCTTTTCGCCATGAACCATTACATTGACAGCGTACGTGCGGTCCATGGCGAGGAGAACGTGATTCTGATCGATGCAGGAGACTGTCTCCAGGGTGACAACGCCGCATACTACTACAATTACATTGACAC
>DBWN01000024.1:2137-4621 GCA_002308935.1 Bacteroidales bacterium UBA1237
GAGACCGGACATCCCGTCTATGACAGGGTGACCAGGGAACTCGAGAAAGTCGGAGCCCCTTTCCTCGGCGGAAACGCTATCCGTAACGACAACGGAAAGACATATTTCCCTCTATACAAGATAGTGAAGAAGGCCGGGCTCAAGGTCGCCATACTGGGATACACCAACGCCAACATGAAAGCCTGGCTCACGGAGAGCCTCTGGAGCGGAATGACTTTCCAGCCCATCATAGACCTCGTCCAGAAGGACATCGACATGGTGAAGGCCAAGGAAAAACCCGATGTGATGATCGTATCCATGCACTCCGGCTGCGGAAACGGTGACGGCACCATCCTGGAGAGCGAAGCGCTTGACATCTTCAACAGCATAAAAGGAATAGATTTCCTGGTCAACGGTCACGACCATCGACCCTATGTCGAGACAAGGGACACAACCGCTCTTCTTAACTCCGGAAGCCATTCAAGGTATGTCGCTGAAGGCACCCTGAAACTGAAAGTCGAAAACAGAAAAGTGGTTTCCAAAGTGTTCGACACCAAACTCATACCGGTAAAGGCAGAGGCTGCTGATCCTGTGATGAGAGGGGCTTTCCGTAAGGAATTCGAAGCGGTGAAGGCTTTCACAGTAAGGGAAGTTGGTGTCCTCAACACGGACCTCAGGACCCGTGACGCATATAAAGGTATGAGCGATTACATAAACCTCATCCATACCCTCAGTCTCGGATGCGCACCCGCCGAGATATCCTTCGCCGCACCCCTCACCTACAACGGAACTGTCAAAAGCGGCATCCTCATCTACAATGACCTGTTCACCATCTATCCTTTTGAGAACCAGCTCTTCGTCGTGAAGATGACCGGAAAACAGATCAAGGATTATCTCGAGTACTCTTACGACAACTGGATCCAGACCATCTCCAGCGAAAACGACCATATCCTCAATATCCAGCAGAACGACGATCCCAGGACCGGACAGAAGGGGTGGTCATTCGTAGCAAGGTCCTATAACTTCGATTCAGCCGCCGGAATCAACTACACGGTCGACGTCACGAAGCCTTTCGGGCAAAGGATCAATATCAGCGGAACGGCCCACGGGGATCCATTCGAAGAGAACAGGACATACAATGTCGCCATGACCTCGTACAGGGCCAGCGGAGGCGGCAATCTGATGAAGCAGACCGGAATCGACACGGACAACATCGACGACATCGTGGTTGAGCGTTACCCCGAAATCCGCAACATCCTCTATGACTATATCATGGAGAACGGTTCCATCGATCCCGAGGTCATCGGTGACCCGAGAGTAATAGGAAAGTGGAGTTTCGTTCCTGAGAAGATGGCGTCCAAAGCCATGGAAAAAGACATGGCGCTTCTGTTCAGAAACTATTGATACCCATGAAAAACGGTACAATATATTCGGCGAAAGCCGGAGGAAGGAAGCACTACCTTCAGGTGATCCTTAAAAAGGACCTCACCGGAGGGTCGCTTCCCGTCGTTGCCATATTCAGGAAACACTATGTCGAATGGGACAAGCCATCTATGGAAGAGGTTGCTAGAGGCGAAATCCTTCTTGTCACCCATCTGGCATTTCCGTTGTCTGACGAAGTATTCACCAAGGAAGGATGGGCTCCCGCATGCGTAAGCCCCGCAAGGATTGTCCTAAGAGACGGGGAGAACATCCATATGCCCAACGGTCCGACTGTTCCAGCCGCTTTAGGTGGAAAATGCCTCTCCCCTTTCCATGGAGGTCCGCTTGCAGTCAATGAGCTGGTTGCGCTTCTTGGTGAAAACGCCAAGACCTCTTTGAAATCTTTAGGTGAACTGCTCCCTGAACCGGGAGAACCTCTGAAAATCATGCGCAACCGGCAGGTCGGTTTCCTGATTGCCGGGGGCATGTTCTTTCTTGTCGCGGCATTCAACTTTGTGACGGACCACAATGACGGGCCCGTCATTGCAGCGATCCTTGCAGGAATCGGCGTCATCATCGCTTCAATGTATCTGTTTTACAAGGACCGCGCACGGGATGCTATGGTCCTCTACCCCGATCACGTGGAAATCTTCGAGAATGACAAGTATGCCACGATGTATTTCCCTTTCATGTGGGTCCGTCGGATGGTCAAGATGAAACTGGTTAAAGGGGAAGGCAAGTACGCCAGGGTCGACCAAGGCATTTACATGAAATTCCTCGGTGAAGACGACAGCGCACCTCCAAGAAAAAAGTTTTCACGCTATCCGCAGTACGACATCGAAAGGTGTCTTTTCTCCCCGCTCACTGGCGGTAACAGGGAAGAGAACCTTGACAAGATAATTTCTCTGTTCGAGGACTTCTCCTCAAAAGAAATATATGATTAAGAAAATGGGCCTCCGGATTTATCGGGGGCCCATAATCGTACAGGAACAGGATGGAAGTGTCCTATCTCCTGAATCCTCTGAGTTTCTGAGCAAGACCGCCGGTCATTGCTGTCTTCATCATCTTGCGGGTCCCTTCGAA
>DBWN01000206.1 GCA_002308935.1 Bacteroidales bacterium UBA1237
TGTATATGCGTCTTCCTGCATATCTTGGAGCTTGCTTCCAGGAAAAGAGGGTGATATTCGTTCTCCCCGTCCTTCAAGACCGTGACAGTTCTGTTGACGCCACATTCCTTGAGAAGATCACGAATCTTATCGTTGTACCCACGGGCGCCGCTTACATTGTGGATAATCTTCAAGTCAAATCCTCTCTTCTTGATGATGTCAAGAGCAAACTTCACGACAGGAGTATTGATTTCTTTGTTATCCTTCTGCATCGACTTAGTCTTGATCGGCAAATAATGAACGAAAGGAACCCCATCATCACTGACTGATAGATTCTCAGGCCTCATGACTTTGAGGTCGCTGATTCGGCATCCCAACGCACATTGTAGGAGAAAGGCATCCTTCGTTTCCTGAAGGCTCTCCGGAACAATAGACTCCAAAATCTTCTTGATATCACTCAATTCGAGGGAGATCGGGTCGCCGTACTGAGTTCTCATCATCCCCTTCCGTGATGCTTTGCCCATCTTGACAAAAGGATTGGAAGGGATCTCCTCCCTGTCGTACAAATCATTGAAGAATGCCTGTAGAATTCTCAGCTTCCCGACTATGGTATTCTTCGACCTCCTGCTCTTCGGGATATTCCTCGAATTCATTCCGACATACAGCCTTCTCCACTGAGGAACATACAAATACTCATTCTCCAAGAACCTCATGAACTCCCTGACCATGTCAGAATCGAAATCTACTACGGGAAGATCACGACACCTCTTCATGGCCAAGAAGCGGTCAAGTTCACAAAGGACGACCTTATAGTGCTTGCTTCTTCCTTCTCCGAACGTGATGCCAGTATTGTCATCTATGTACTTACGAAAACGTGTGTATAGCCTCATGTCTGCACGCCGCGTCTCCTGTTCTGGATTAAGTTCGTCATTGACCTGCTTGTTAAAGGATTCGGAATTTAGGATGCGACCTTCCTTCTTGGCCTGACTATAGACCTTGTACATGGCGGAAATATAGTCATCAATTTCATTCCTGAGATCCTCATTATATATGGAGACCCTAGACTTGAGGGTGCCATCAGAATTGAATTTCTTGAGGTCATCGAGGTCCGCCTTGATGTCGCTTCGGCAGAACAGTTGTACAGCGCGGCCATCGCTAAGACGGAAGCGAAGACGTATAGATCCGCTTTTTTTCTGCGTCCTGGTCACCAGGGTAATCGTTGCATTGGACATGGTGATTATCTAACTCGGTTGTGCAAATATATAAAAATTGCACAACAGAATCATAATTCCGCACAACGAATGAGACAATACGAGACAGCCCTACGACAAAAATATCGTTAAATCAAACACTTATTGTCTCATAGTGTCTCAATTCTTAATAAATATCGAATCGCGTCGGAATCACGAAACCCCGCCGGGAAATTCCCGACGGGGTTTTTCATTCGCATACTGTCATTCTTTTCAGCCGACGACGGTGTATGTCACATCGCCGGTCTCAGGATTGAACGTGATAGTGACGGTGCAGGCGCCTTCTTCGGGGACCTCGAAGGATGCGGCCAGATTGCTGCCGTTCTTGAACACATACACTTCCTTGTAATCATCCGCGCTGAAACTTATGGTCTTGGTGTAGGTGCCGTCGGGCTGCAGGGTCATTACATTGCCCGACAGGACGTCCCAGTTGCAGAAATGGCCGGAGACGACATAATTGTCCACGGTGTACTGCATAATGGCCTCCATTCCATAGCCAAATGCGTAGGCGACCAGCAGCTTTCCGGGGCCGAGTGCCTCGACTACGAAGTTCTCCGCAGGCCAGGACTCGTCCCAGCTGTGGTTCTTGACCACCTTCATTTCAATCGAGGCCGGAGCGCTTACGGCGTACTCCTTGTAGAAGTAGCCTTCGTTCTCAAGATACTGCATATCATTGGCAGTCAGGGAAGGGTCCCATGCCTTTCCGAAAAGGATGTCGTCCTCTCCGGCCGCCGTGCCGCCGGTGGAGCCGGCAACGGTGAAGGAAACCTCAATGGTCTGCTCCGCAAAAGAGGTGGATATCTCGCCGGTGTTGGGATTGAAAATCACGGTGAGGATACCCATGGCGGGCACCGCCACCTCATAGTTGCTATACTCCGGCCAGCAGACATCCCAGTTCCCGTCCAGCACGACCTTGAGAGCCACGTTAGGATCCGCGCCGAAGAAAGGAACCTCGTAGGCGTATGTCCCGTCGGACTGCTTGGTCATGATGTAGCTGTCGTCGATTCTCCAGTAGTTGAAGCTGCCGGAAAGATAATAGTCCGCATCCGGCGCTTCAGCAGGCTCGAAGGAGGTCGTTATCAGATTATTATTTGGAGTATAATAAATGGTGAGGTTTCCGAAGGCAGGTATGCTGACGTTGTAAGCAGATTCATAATTGTCAGGATAGACATATTCCCAGCTGCGGTCTTCTACAATCCGGAAATTCAGGCTGCCGGGGGTCAGGCCGGTGTATGTGATCTTGTATCTGCCGTCCGGCTGGTACGTCATGTCGTTTTCCGGAGTCCAAATCTGCCAGGAACTTCCGAACACGGCTGAACGGTCGCCGACGACGGTGTACACCGTCTCGACGTCGATCTCCTCCTCGTCATATTCCATCTCGGCATAGATATCCCCGTACAGAGGGTCGTATTCGATGTTCAGCGTACCGTCCGCCCAGGCGGTGACGATGCGGTTGTCACCCTCGGGGATAGCGTTCTCCCAGGAGCGGTTCTTGACCACTTTGAAGTAGATTATGTCACCTTTCTTCAAGCGATAGCTCTTCTTGAAGACGCCGTCCTCAGGGACCATGTCGTTGGCGGACTCATAGTAGTCCCAAGCCGTACCGAAGACACGATCGGGGCCAGTCTCGCCCAGGGGACCGCTGCAGCCCACCACGGTGTACCTGACAAGCTGCATTTTCACGGTGCCCTCATAATACATCCCGCTGTCGAAGCGGACATCCTCCTTTAAGCATTCGTAGTAACGTCCGTTTGTTCCCTGCGCACAGAGATAATAATCGCACCAGTTTGAATTATCGATCATGCAGAGGGAGATGAACAGGTCATCCGTAGGTGTGGCAGGAACGGCAGTGGCGGCGCCGTATTCGACATCGAAAGCGGAGCCGTAACTCGTCAACTTGCTATACAGGCACTGTGCGGAGACCGTGAGGGAGCGGACACTCATGGGGTTGCCGAGCTCATCGCAGATCTTGAATCTGACGATTGCCTGATAGTTCAGGAACGAGGCCTCATCCGTGGTGACGCGGCCATCCGCCTTGCTTTTCACGAATACTGAAGTTCCGGCAGTCTCATGCTCCCTGGCAATGCCTTCGAGAGTTCCGTCCTGCAGGGAATATGACATGTCGCCCTTGCCGTGGTAAAGCAAAAAGACACGGTCGCCGACCTCGAGCCCGCTGATGTCCACGGTGCCCTCCAGCGTCGTGCTGGTGTTGCCGTATTCGGAGGGGACGAGATAACCGAGGCATCCCTGTCCCTCTGTGGAAAAGACCTCCACGGTATCGTCTGCCTCCCAGAAGGCGTCGACGTAACCCTCCTTGAGCTCGAGTCCCTTGGTCGCGGCAGCTTTGGAGGCGCTTACGACGAGGGTTCCCTTGACGGAGGTATCCGCTGCGAATTCTTCCTGTACGGTCACCTTGGAGCAGGAAACCGTCAATGCGGCCGCGAGGAGCGCAATTGCGAAAAATGCTTTCTTCATGCTTACGTCCTCCCTTTACCACTCGAATTCATCTCCCGGATAGTACGGGTTGCGTTCTCCACTTCCGTCGACATAGTCGTCGGAGCCCTGAAGGATCTGGCAGAAGAGGTGCTCCTCGAGCATCTCAGTCTGCGGTACGATATATTTGTCCCTTTCCATAGTCGTAAAATCGTATAAATATAAGCAGTTCTTTCCGGATAGCCAAAGGCGGCATTTTCATTTCCGGGAATTAATATATATCTTCGCAAAAAAGTATATATATGAATGCCGAATCCTTGAGCCATCGTAAACTCATAGACATAAAGCCCTCCGTCTTCGACTCCCTGTCCAGGGAAGCCAGACGACGGGGGATTTCGCTGAAGAAGCACATAGAGAACATCCTTGAGGCAGCCTGCCCGAAAAGAAACGTGCGCACGGACTCACCCATCGCTCCGCTCATAGGCTCGGCAATTCCGGCGGGAAAGGATATCTCGTCCATCAAGGATGAGAGGCTTGAATATCTGCTGTCCAAATGAAAGTCTTTCTCGATACCAACATCCTCCTGGACCTGCTCCTGGAGCGCGAGGGATTTGAAGACTCCGCAGAACTGTTCCGGCTGCAGGAAGACGGCAGGCTGAAACTGTATGTGTCGTATCTGACCATGGTAAACATCGCGTACGTTTACAGGAAAACCGTCGGACAGAACATGGCCGTCGCCAATTTGAAATACCTGTCCGCCCTTGTAGAAGTGCTCCCGATGGACGGAGGACAGTTGCAAAAGGCCCTGATGATGTCAGGGCCCGATATAGAAGATATCTTCCAGCTCACCTGCGCCGTCGCCGGCGGGATGGATTTTATCGTTACGAGGAACGTCAAGGATTTCCGGATAAGGAAAGGGCTTGGACCGGAGATCAGGATGCCTCTCGCAGAGACTCCGTCCGGACTGCTCAGTCTAATCCGGGAATCTTAGCCTTCCTGATCCATTTCCTGTAGTCTGCAAGCCGGAACGGAGGTTCGCCGTAGAGATAATGGTTCACCCGGCGCAAGCCGTCCACGGTGTATTCTATGAGCAGCACGCCCTGCCCCGCCCCCGGGTCGACCGGCGCGATGGCGGTGGCGGTGTTGGCTTCCGCGCGGAAGCCGCCCTTCCAGAGCGTCCTGCCGCTGGCCACGTCGCTGACCTTCACCTCT
>DBWN01000081.1:0-2707 GCA_002308935.1 Bacteroidales bacterium UBA1237
ACGTTCGGAATCTTCGAGGGAAGTCCGCTTTTCAACGTGACCATTGATGAGATGGAGGCTCTGGTCGATGAGTAAGAAGGTGACAATCTACAACACACGCAGGGGAATCGAGCAGACGTTCCCCTCGATGGCGGAGGCTGCGAGGACGCTGGATGTGGATGTCTCGCAGGTCGAGAAGGCGAGGAAGACGGGAAGCTGGGTCTTCGCCAAGGGATTGGAAGTGAGGGTGAGGACGGCATGAGTCAACTGACATTTAACATTCTTCTTGGCGATTCAAGAACAACACTTTCACAGATACCCGATAACTCCATTGATTGCTGTATTACTTCACCGCCTTACTACGGCCTTCGAGACTATGGAACTGGCAAATGGGTAGGCGGGGATCCGAATTGTCCACACCGAAGATTAAGCAAATGTTCTGACAAGACAATCACAGGCCACGCACAGGAAGAACTTAAAGGCAATGTCGGAGATGCAATCTACAAAACCGTTTGTCCGTTGTGCGGCGCCATTCGTGAAGACAATCAGATTGGCCTTGAGGAAACGCCGCAGGATTATGTGAGAGAACTTACATCCGTATTCAAAGAAGTTTACAGAGTCCTCAAGCCGACAGGAACGCTTTGGCTAAACATTGGTGATTCTTATAACGGAAGTGGCAGGGGTAGAGGTGCAGACGGAGAGGTTCACTTTTCCGCATTGTCCGCAAAACAAGGAACAAACAAAGGTTCCGCACAGGGCGTAATTACAAAAAAAGTTATTGATTCCTGCAAGCCAAAAGACCTTATCGGTATTCCTTGGATGTTGGCATTTGCTCTGCGTGATAGCGGTTGGTATCTGCGACAGGACATAATCTGGCACAAGCCTAATCCAATGCCGGAGCCTATCAAAGACAGATGCGTGAAGAGCCATGAATACATCTTCCTGCTTTCCAAAGAGCCAAGGTACTTCTTCGACTACGAGGCTATTCAGGAAAACGCCGTCACAGATGAGGATAGACCTCACGGTATCGTCAGAGAAAGAGAATACGAGTACGACTCAAAAAGAAACAACCACCCTGAAGCGTACCTCGCATCTAAACCGAAGGCAAATGGCTCTGGCCTTATTCCTGACGAGATGCGTAACAAGCGTGATGTATGGAGCGTAACGCCCGACAGTTTCAAGGGTGCGCACTTTGCAACCTTTCCTCCGAAACTCATAGAACCTATGGTTTTGGCCGGATGTCCACAGGGGGGCGTAGTGCTTGACCCTTTCACAGGGAGCGGAACGACAGGAGTGGTTGCACTTCTGAATGGTAGGAACTTTATCGGTTGCGAACTCAATGAAGAGTATCACGCAATGGCAACAAAGAGGATTCAAGAGGCATGGGAAGCAAGCCCAAGCCTGTTTTGAGGAGAAAACATGAAGATGGCACAGGCATTGGTGGAGGCAATATGACTGAATTTAAGACCTTCGACATGCTCAACGTCTCAAGTAAATTCGCAATATGTGGGCTTCCCTTGAGGGTTGATTCCTACAAGACCTGTACTTTCGGTTGCCGTTATTGCTTTGCGAATGAGCGCAAGATTATGGAGACCTCAAAGGAATTTCAGATAGGCGACCTTGGCCTGTTGGAGAGAAAAGTCGAGAAGGTCTTTAAGAAGGGCAATGTCAATCAGACCAACTTCCTTGAAGTCCTGATGGCAAGTAACATCACTTGGCACTGTGGTGGCATGAGCGATCCTTTTCAGCCTTGCGAAAAAAGATATGGCATATCGGCAGGTATGGTGAATATCACTAAGCCTTATGGCGTGAGCATCCTCTTCAGCACAAAGAGCGATACCGTCCATGATGCGGCAATCGACCCTGCATTGCATACGTTCCAACTATCCGTGACCAATACGGACGAGAGAATGAGCAAGGTTTTGGAGCCAAATGTCCCTTCTCTCGATAGACGGAGAGAGTTCTTCAAAAACCTCAAGAATGAAGGTTTTAGAGTCGGTATTCGTATTCAGCCGTTCATTCCAGATGTCACAACCCTCGATGTTGTGAAGATGTTTTCCGATGCTGACCACTTCTCGCTTGAAGGTCTGAAGATGGTTCCACAAAACAGGGAACAAAAGCAATTCATCATCGAAACCTTGGGAATCGACGAGATGAAGTTCATACAGATGGGACTGATGAATCTCAAGCCGGAATTGAGAATGCAGATGTATAGGCCATTCATCGACTACTTCGAGGAACGCGGCATCTCATATTCGCTTGCCGACAACGACCTTCATCATCTTGGGAACAATTTGTGTTGTTGTGGAGACAAATTGTGCCAGAACAGCACTAGGTTCAATACGACAGCAATGTCACACTTGTATGGTAAGAATTATGATAAATCCTTACTATACAAGGAATTGGGGGGGGTGTTCGCAAATTGCCGATGCAATCAGTTGTTTGCAAGCAACCGACAGGAGGGCAATTCAAAGACCGTCGCGGAGTTCTACGACAGGCGGTTTGACAGGGATTCTAGTCCGTTTTCTCCGAAGTTCCTGTATGACGAGAACCTCGACGAGGAAAGCGGTCAGTTGTCATTTGATTTTTAATCCTTTCCCTTCCAAGTAACCCTGCGGCGAAAGAGGAAGGGCGGGAAGAGTCGAAATAATTTGGCACATCGGAAAGACGGTGGGGACGGCAGACGGCTTTTCTCGTGGTTCGACTCCACGATGCCGTAAACGCTCTG
>DBWN01000081.1:2754-3194 GCA_002308935.1 Bacteroidales bacterium UBA1237
GGCAAATTTTACAAATGGGAGGAAATGAGGATGATGGCAGACATCCGGCACCGCATGAAGAACTGCACAAAGGAGCGCAACAGGCTGTTCCTCGAGACGCTCGGACGGCTGACGGGGGAGATCAAGGACATCACCAGGGCGTACATGCAGTTCGTGGACGTAGGCGAGTACAAGGGGGACGACAGCCATCTTGTGCAGGATATCTGGTTCGAGCTGTTCGACGGCCCGGTTTCGGAAGCATGCAGGGAGGCGGTCGAGGAATGGACAGAAGAGGAAGGGTGACGGTGATTCCCGAAGAGGGGATGCCGGTGGAGTACCGGAGCGTGTCCCGTGTGGCGACCGAGTACAGGATAGCTCCGGAGACGGTTCTCAGGTACATCAAGTCGGGAAAGCTCTACAAGAGGGGAAGGGTCTTCTTCGACTGGGCCGTGGAGGAGAGG
>DBWN01000065.1 GCA_002308935.1 Bacteroidales bacterium UBA1237
TCCTCCTGAAAAACGCCCTCGCCCTTGCGCCCCTGCCAAAAGCGGCAGGAGCACAAGAATGAGCGGCAGTAAGGTTTCTGGAAGTCTTTTCACCATCTGTTCCGGATAGGGGAATGTTAACGCTTACTTTGCTTTTCCCTTTCAGCCTTGCCTCTTTGGTAGACCGTCTCCCAAGGCTCTTTGACTATGACCGGAGCATGGAGGTGGGGAAGTGCGCTCTTCACACCGATTCCGGCAGTGGAGGCTGATGCGTTCTTTCCGATGTTGGTCTTCTGGTCATACGAGACGAAGTCCTCGTAATTGTACTCCCAACTGTCGCCGTATGCCAGTTTGTGGATTCTGTACCATATGGCTTCCCTCGAAGGAGCATTGAATCCTCCGGTATTGTGCCTCATGATACTGTTCTCGGTGGGACGGTAGGCTCCTGTCCAATAAGTGCAGGCTCCCTCAAACACTCCGAGATTGTCGGATGCGTACCTTGAGTCGTTTAAGAACTTTGCCCACTTGACTGCAGAAGGATCGGAAGTGAAATCAACATTCTTCCACCATCCGTAAGGTTCCCAGTTCTTATGGCTGGATATCTCTTCCTCAGGCATTTGCCCCAGATCCTGGTATGCGTACTCGTCTGCGAGCTTTCCGAAACCGTGGCCTCCGGCCTCATGATGGACGAGTTGAGCCAGGACTTCCTCATACTGCCCCAGCGGGAAGTATGCGACAGAGACGCCTTGCCCGTAGTCGCCTGAGCTGTTGTGATACATGTAGCAGGTTCCGGCGTAGGTGGGGGAGTTCATTGCCACTATGATAAGGGAGCTGCTCATTTGGTCGCTGGAGATCACTTTGAGGGCATAATCCATACACTTCGAATCATCTCCTCCAACGTGTGTACCTTGCCCGAAGAAGGTGCTCAGAGACTGTCCGTCATGTTCATATCCTTCAGTCATTGAAACCACGTTGACCGCGTAGACGTTGAACAGGTTACGGTAAGTGGTGTAGGGCTCTTCAGAGAAGAACGCCTCCATCATCTTGTTCATGGTCGCAAGGTATGTCCCGTCTTCAATCTGCCTGTCGGAGAATGCGTCTCCCATGAGAATGAGGTTGATGCCGTTCCCTTCAGTCGCTTTCTGGAGAGTCGTCACCTGACCGTCTTTAGAATAGTCTGTGGAAACATAGTAACCAGGATCGAACGGGTCAAGGTCATCGTAATGGTAAGGAGTGAAATAGTCCTTGTATACTTCCCAGGTGGAACTGTTCTGGTAAAGAGAGAGTGTCGACTCGGGAACATACATCTTGACGCCGGCAGGGGCACCGCCCGGAATCTTTGAGATTCCTCTGATGGAAGGCGGATAGTATGACCGGAAATAGACGGACTTGAGAGCATCGTCCCCTTCGAAAGGATCATCATATAGCTCGAATTGTTCAAGACCCGCAGAAAAGACTATCTCTTCAAGATAAGGCTGGCCTGCAACTCCAGGATATTTGATCTCCTTTACATTGTCTCCCATCTTGAGTGTCCGGAGATTCTTAATGTAAGAGAGGACTCCCGCACTTATCTTGGTTACTTCTTCAGGGACGGTGTAATTCTCTGTCCCGAGAGTGGTGACAGCCATAAGGTCTCCTCTTACTACAAGTGAATGGTGGTCTTCAGAAGAGAATGTCCCGTAGAAGTATTCCATATTGTCGGGCATGAAATACCCTCCGTCCCAACCGTCTTCCTGAAGGCTTTTCAGGGTAGATGGGAAAGTAAGGCTCTTGAGGTTGTTTCTGCCTTTTAGGCTGCCGAAGTTGATTCTTTCGATTCCTTCAGGGATGGTATAATCCGTCAGATCCGCTCCCGCAAATATTTTAACCCCATTCTCTATCCGTAAGAACACTCCATCCTCGCTGACGCAGGGGCTGTTTCCTCTGAACCTGAGCAGTGATTGACAGTCGACAAGAAAATCGCTGGGAGTATAATAGAAACTTGTCTCATTGTATGTTGAAGGCAGAGTTACGTATTGGAGATTGGGGCATTGTCTGAAATTGTCGTGCCCGAAATGTTGGAAACCTTCAGGGAAGATCACTTCCTTGAGAGGCTGGATGTTGGAGAAAAGATAATTGGCCAAGGAAACGGTCCCTTCCGGGATTTCAAGGATTTCTCCGATGGCGCTATTGGCATATGTGACAAGCACTCCGTCAAGGACGATGGCTTTTTCATCAGCAGTCGCCTTCTTTCCGTATATGCGTGTCAGATTGGAAGATTGCAGCGCTCCTTCACTGACACTCTTGAGATTGTCCGGTACATGGAAGGACTCATAAATACCTCCCAAACAATAGAATCCGATAAACTCTACTGTGTTCGGGAGATGGATTTCCGTGAGGTTGTAGTCAGTGAATCTTGCGTAATAATCATTCTCCGAACCGATAGAGGTCAAAGCTCCGTCAAAAGTGATGATACCTTTGCCGTTCTCATAAGTGTGTGAAACTACTGCACGGTCGAATGCAGCATTGCTGATATCGATCATCTGATCGTTTTTTGTAGAATACCATATCTGGTTATAAGGTATGTCATCAGGATCGATTTCTCCGGAACCGGTGCATTCGAAGGTGGGAATAGACCGCACTTGTGACCTTTCGAAAACGATGTCTTTCGTCGTAGATCTCTCTACGATTCCATTGAAGGTTTCAATCAAGACCGTGAAGCCTCCTTTGTATGTTCCGGAAGGGATGACAATGAAATACTCCTGGGGAGTGTCCGGATCAAGTGAGGAGAGGTAGTCAAGTTTGAGAGTCACTTCATTTGATCCTCCTCCTTCCATCACCAGTTGCGGGAGATCAACGTATCCGGCCTTTATCTTGGCCTTGCCGCTTACCGGAATGCTTTCATCGTTCGCCCTGAAAGTTATGCTTTTGACCGCACCTTCACCGACAAGGGAAAGCCTCAGTACTGAGCAGAGGTTCTTGAACTGCAGATCTTGTGTCTCGCTGAAGGCTACCATAGGGAACGCCCCCTCTGCGAAGGAGGCTCCTTCGGGAGCGACCTGTTCCGAAGGCAGGGTCACGGTAAGGTACTCCCCGGAAATCCCCTCGGCTCCGCTGAAAGGATAGTATGCGAAGTAGCTGCTTCCGAATTGCTTCCCTCCAAAGGTCCCTTTGATGGAACCTTCTCCTTCCTTGAGGGTGTATTCGTCAGCATAAGTGTGGCCGTCGATGAATACTGCTATCTTATCACTCTGCGACCAGTACGGGTAATATATCCCGTCTTCCGGGGCAGACAGGTGGGTCTTGGTGTCCGCTTTGCCTTCGAGGGTTGCAGACAGGGTGTATTCCTTTTGGAAGGAAGTCTCTGTTTCATGCATCTGACATCCGGAGAAGATCAGAAGCGCTATAGCTGAGCAAGTGTATATCTTTTTCATGGTCTTTCTCCTTTTTACATGTCAATATCTTCTCCGGGAAGTATTCCCTCGTTTCCTCCTGTTCCGGATTCTGCACTTTCAAGCGGCATGCTCTGTCCCACCTTGGCGGTCCAGCAGTTGTCCACATAGAAAGTTCCGAAATCACGTGTCCTTATAGGAGTCCTTGAACCGTACTCGGCCTGGATGAATACCAGTACCCTCATGTTGGAAAGGTCGTACTCTTCCGGAACGTTGACTGAGTATGCGAACGAGCGGACTGAGTAATCATCTGTGATGGTGAAATCATCACCATTGATGTTTGTCAGGCTCATCCTTGCGATGTTGTTGTGCTGGTAGTCGCTGGAGGATTCTCCTTCGTAGTTTATCTGATTGCCAAAGATGTTGTCTTCAACAAGGAAGACATGGATCTTGTAATTGCCGGAGTACTTGACAAAGGCATCGATGTCGATTGTCAAGTCCCTTCCGTTAAGGCTTGAGGACATCGTCAGTCCTGTCGCCGTCCCGTAGTTCTGCTCAGTTTCTTTGGCTGTGGCGATAATGAGTTCAGAGGTTTCCTCTATTTCTTTGTTGTTGATGATTGTCCTTCCGTCTACAAGCCCTGTAGGGAAAGAGTTTACTCCATACTTGTATCTTAGCTGCAGTATCTCATCGAAAGCCAGATCGCTGTCGGAGTCATGTACGGCCAGATGAAGAAGTTTGTCAGGATACTTCTGTTGAGCGAGACTGATGGTTTTGTTCATTCTCGGGCACCAACCGCACCAGGTTGCCGTGAATCTCATGAAGAGAGAACGGTGATAGAAGTTCTTGTCTTTCCATTCATCAGCGTTGAAGTCCTTCTTGCTGCTCTGAGCGACATTCACGGTCTTCGTGATGGTGCCGTCCGAGGACTTCACCGTGAGGTGTGCGACCCTTGAGGAAGAAGAAGTGTTCTTCGTCGCCTTTACGGTGATGGCGGTTATGCCGCTGTTCCCTCCCGTGGCGGAGACAGTACACCATGACTGGTCACTGGAGAGGGTCCATGCGGTGTTGGAATTGATGTTCAGCGTGTGTTCCCCTCCGTCTGAAATGAAAGAGAGAGACACCGTCGACACCTCTATGGCGGGGCCTGAGCCTAGGGACTTCTGCACCACGGTTGCGGGGACGCACTGCTGGTCTTCGTTGCAGAATACTATCGTTCCGGTCCTGTCCTCGTTCCCGGAGTACATGTCCACTGTGAAGTGATGCCTTATGGTGTTCCCTGAGTTCGGCAGGGTCTCGGTTTCACCTTCATGTATCCAGGAAGGGGTGCTGCTGAGGCTGTACTCCAGTGTCGACTCGACGTCGAATTGGATTTCACCGCCGGCGGCAGTCACCTCAATCTCCGAAGGAGTGATAGTGAACACCTCGGAATAACCGTCCTGGATGAAATCGACAACGGCGCTCATGCCGGAAGTCGTCTTGAAGACTATCTGTCCGCTCTTGGGTTCACTGTCGAAGTTGATTTCCGAAGAGAAAGTGTGGATCCAGGTGTCCTGTTCGGAATCGGATTTGACCTTGGATACGGCCTTTACACGGTCGGGGGTGGATTCAATGGAATAATCCATGGTCGTACTGACGCTGATGGTGAAGGAAGTCACCCTGGCTCCTATCTGGACAGAAGTGGGGCTGATCTTGAACAATCCGTCACCGTCGGTGGGCTGTGATGCCGGACCTCCGATGAGAACGGGGTAATTGTTGTCGTAGATGATGTCCCAACCGCTGTACTGCTGCGTCGCTCTGTTTTCGTAAGCCCAGGAGTTGAGCGCTCCCAGGATATGTGTATGGATCACTCCTGTAGTCTGTGCGTAGAGGAGCATTCCGGTGTCTCCTCCCTTGAGTCCGGCTTCGGTCAGGGCGAACATGTCTTTGGAAACGCC
>DBWN01000240.1:0-631 GCA_002308935.1 Bacteroidales bacterium UBA1237
TTGACGGGCTTTACTCCCGTCAGTTCTCCCCAGGGATTTCTCATCTTACAAAAGGATTTCCTTTCTTTTCGTCTCCGATGGTGGTGAATCCCATGTGTCCGGGAAGCACCAAAGTCTCGTCAGGCAGCGTATAGAGCTTTTCTTTGATGGACTTTTCAAGCTGCGGCCATGAACCGCCGTAAAAATCCGTCCTTCCGATGGAATATCTGAAAAGAGTGTCTCCGCTGAACAGGTTGCCGTCCACCAGAATGCACATTCCGCCCTTGGTATGTCCGGGTGTATAAATGAACAGCAGCTCCATGTTTCCAATCTTCATGGTGTCGAAGTCGTCCACCCACTTGTCAACGTTCACGACTATGTCTTTTCCGAAGAGGCTCCTGGAATCGTTTTTACGAGCGTCCAGAAGCATGTCCTCGTTGACGTTGGCAACTACCTGTATGCCCGGGAAATCTCTTCTCAGGCATTCTACGCCGCCGATATGGTCTCCGTGACCGTGGGTAAGTATTATATACTCAAGGTCGAGACCCATCTCGCGGATCTTGTCGCTTATCCTTTTGTCGTATCCGCCCGGATCCACTATGAAAGCCTTGCGGGTCTCCTCATCGTAAGCGACGTAAGTATTTACTTGTAT
>DBWN01000240.1:700-2996 GCA_002308935.1 Bacteroidales bacterium UBA1237
TCCACCAGCATCTCTGCCTGGAAAACTCCTTCTTCGACTCTGATGCCCTTAGCTCTCAGCGCCTCGTTGAAGCGCATGTACATATCGTTGGCTTCTTCAGGCCTTTCTGCTCTGATCCAGCTGGGGCGTTTGCCGTGCCTTACGTCTCCCAGAAGCGTGAACTGGGAAATGCTCAGGATCTCTCCGCCGGTATCCAGTATGGAACGGTTCATTACTCCGTTTTCATCGTCGAATATCCTGAGGCCTGAAACCTTATCGACTGTGTATTCAAGGTCCTTGTCACCGTCTCCTGCTTCTACTCCCAGAAGCACGCACATTCCGGCTCCTACAGAGCCCTTCACGTCGCCGTCCACAGAGACTTTGGCGTCGGTGACACGCTGAACTACTGCTCTCATATTAACTCCTTGCTCTGTAAACGTTGGTTATTCCTTCAATGTTTCTCAGGGCTCTGAGAATTCTGTCCATTTCCTGGATGGAGGATATTTCCAGCTGGATGGTCATGTTCATGGCTCCGTCCTTGCCGGTCCTTGCGTTTACTCCGGACAGGTTCACGTCCATGTTATCGCATACCTTTGAGATGTCCGAAAGCAGGCCCCTTCTGTCTGAACCTATGATGTTGATGGTAGCTTCATAGGACTTGCCTGCCTTCAGGTCTTCCCATTCCACTTCGATGAATCTTGCTTTTTCCTCCTCGGGAAGGGAGACTATGTTGGTGCAGTCGCATCTGTGTACTGATATGCCCCTGCCCTTGGTTATGAAGCCTATGATCTCGTCTCCGGGTACCGGGTTGCAGCACTTGGCGAGCTTGATCATCAGGTTGTCAGCGCCTTCTACCACGATTCCGGGATTGTCCTTGCTCTTCTTGGCGCGGGTCTTCTTGGCTTCCTGTACCTTGAGCTCTTCTATGATCTCCTCATTGGACTTGGGAAGTTCCTGTTTCGTATCCTCCTCATAGTAGCTTATGAGGAGATTTGCAAATTTGCTTACCAGGGATCCCCCTGCGGAAAGCTGTACCCAGGCTTCCTCCGGATTGGCAAATTTAGCGTCCTTTATGGCTCTCCTGATGTACTGATCCTTCATGAAGGTGGGTACGTCAAGATTTCTCTTCTTAAAGTATTTTTCTACGAGATCTCTGCCTTTCTCAATGTTTTCGTTCTTGTTTTCACGTTTCAGATAGGCTCTGATCTTGTTTCTGGCGTTGGATGACTTGGCGATGTTCAGCCAGTCCATGGAAGGTCCGGATGAATTGGAAGAGGTTACGATCTCCACTATGTCTCCGTTCTGGAGGACGTAGTCGATGGGCACCATCTTGCCGCTTACCTTGGCTCCCACGCACTTATATCCGATCTCAGAGTGGATCTTGAAAGCGAAGTCCAGCGGAGTGGATCCGTTGGGAAGCTCCAGCACCTTGCCCTGAGGGGTGAATACGAATACCTGTGATGTAAAAAGATCCATCTTGACGTTCTCCAGGAAATCCTTGGGATCGTCGGAATCCTTTTCCAGTTCCAGGGACTGTCTCAGCCATGCCAGCTTGATATCGTCGTTGGAAGATTCGCCGGAAGTCTTGCCTTCCTTGTATTTCCANNTATTCAGCAACGTGGTGCATTTCCCACGTTCTGATCTGTATCTCGAAGGGATCGCCGTTCTCACCGATTACCGTGGTATGTATGGACTGATACATATTGGGCTTCGGCATGGCGATATAGTCCTTGAATCTGCCCGGTATAGGAGTCCAGAGGGTATGCACGATACCGAGGACGGCGTAGCAGTCTCTTACGGATTCCACGATGATTCTGACTGCGATAAGGTCGAAGATCTCATCGATGTCCTTATGCTGGATCATCATCTTTTTGTAGATGGAATAATAGTGCTTGGCCCTGCCGTAGATCTCATACTTGAGACCCATGTCGTCAAGGGCTTCCTTGATCTCCTGGATGACGTTGTTGATGATGGTCTCGCGCTTGGTCTTCATCTGACCGATCTTGACCACCAGGTCATCATATTCCTCAGGATGAAGATATTTGAGAGCCAGATCCTCAAGTTCGAACTTTATGGAGAAGATTCCGAGACGGGCTGCCAGAGGAGCGTATATTTCCAGTGTCTCCGTAGCCTTCTCTATCCTTTTCTCCGGTCTCATGAATTCCAGCGTACGCATGTTATGCAGTCTGTCGGCCAGCTTTATGACAAGCACGCGGATGTCCTTGGACATGGCCAGGAACATCTTTCTGAAGTTCTCAGCCTGGATCTCTTCCTTGGACTCGTACTTGATGTTTCCCAGTTTGGTGACTCCGTCTAC
>DBWN01000240.1:3035-3178 GCA_002308935.1 Bacteroidales bacterium UBA1237
GTGTACTCTGTATCCTCAACCACGTCGTGCAAAAGCCCACCGACTATAGTGGCCTCATCCATGCCCAGTTCCGCCAGTATGTATGCGACGTTCACGGGATGGATGAGATAAGGTTCACCGGACTTTCTGACCTGACCGTCATG
>DBWN01000244.1:0-2531 GCA_002308935.1 Bacteroidales bacterium UBA1237
CGATGGCGGGTTCGCCTGCGAGCACCTCGTTTGGTTCAAGCGACTTGATCTTGTCAATCCTTCCGGCGGAGAAATGGACTAGATTCCTCAGATAGTCGCAGGAGACCCCTATGTACTCGGCCGCATCGGCGTCCTCCGTCATGGCGGAGAGGATCCGGCAGATACACAAGACCCTGAACCGTTCCGCCACCTGGCCAAGAGTGCGCTGGTAGCGGAAAAGCAGTCTGGCCAGGCCGCGGACCAGAGGCCTTCCGAGCGTCGTCCCCTCCGGGACGGGAGTGGGCTTGAAATCCTTATAGAGGATCCCTTCCACGCAGAACCGTTCCGAGTCGATTTCGTCGAAGACTTCCTCCGTCGGTTCGACGACTGTGGCATAGACGTAGCCGTTACTCTCCTTGCCGGTGATATAAAGGATAGCACGCTGACCAATCTCATAGGTGCCGTCGCAGTCCTTCGCCTCCACGTACGCCGGATAGCCGTCGGCCGTCCACCAGGTCATCAGGCCTTTCTTGTTGATGGACTGGAGGATGGCCGGGATGTCCTTGTTCACTTCTATCGTATAGTCCAGAAGAGCCTGGAGGAAAGGCTTGGTGAGGTCGAACACGTTCCGCGCGCCTCCCTTGAACTCAGCGTCGAAGACGTCTCCCACCTGCAGATACTCAGCGACCCTCGCCGCCGAGTAGATGTTGCGGTAGACGCTCGACTTGAAGGGAATCTGCCCGGAGATCTTCTCGTAGTCGCCCTCGACCGTCTCGACAAGAAGGTTGCCCAGAAAGTCCTTGCCGGTATACCGCACCGGAGCGATGTCCCCTTCTGAATATCGTTTCAGCTTCTGGTCCGCACTTGGAGTCACTCTTGCGACGTCCCGTATGAAACCGACGGTAAAATGGTTCATGACCTCGACGTCGTCCTCGTCTTTCTGCTGGATCCTGTCGGAAGAAGGGGTATGGACCGCGACGGTCGAGTCGAGCAGCGCCATGGACGGAACCGTCTTCGCGAACTGGGAGTCCTTTTTGTTCGTCCCAAGAATCTTCACATGGCCGTCGGAGACGCAGACGGAGCCCTTGCCCTGATACCAGGATTCCGGGCAAGAGGAATCCGCGAACGACGCGACGTGTATCAACTTGTGCGCAAGGATCTCCAACTGGGCATCCTTGAGATCCGTCCAACCAAACCCCAATCCAACGATCTCCTTGCGGGTCACACACCGAACCGCCACCTCGGTAAGATCCTCGGTGTAGGTGTTCGGGACCAACGGGATCAGCGTCTTTACGAAGAAAAAGAACACCTCCCTGGCATACCCTTTCTTCAGGTCGTCCTGGATCAGCAGCCACGCTCCGAGAAGCCGCAAGGCGCGCAGGCCGGACTCCTTGTCATTCTCGACGTCCTCCCTCCCGATGGCCGCATCGGAGAGCGAGACGAGTAGCTCCTGTATCCGCTTTCCGAGAAGTTTTTCCGTCTCCTCGTAAAAGGGGTCCGTACCGGGGACCGTGGATTCCTTGGAAAGATACGCAATCACCTTTTCGAGGTTTGCGTCGATGTATTCGGTCTTGATTTCAAGCCAGAAAGGGGCTGATGTGGTTGCTGCCATCGTCTTATTGGTCATTCACGCAAATGTAGCAAAAAAGACGGACAAGGCCCTCAAGAATTTCATTTTTGGGAAGGGCGTCCCCTGTCAGCGAAGGTGGCGTTCGTTCAGTTCACCGATTCTTCCTCGAGCGAGAAGCTTCTGCACCAGTTCCTGACGAACAACCGGCAGAACGCCTTGCCGGAAGGATGCTGCAAAGACAAGGTCTCATCCATGGTTTTCTCCCCTATCATCTGGACGACCCCGTGCAGGCTGTCCGCCTCGAAGGCGGTTTCTCCAGAGAGGTGCTCATCCATGAAAAAGCGCAGGTAGAAAGCGTGTCTTCGCGCTGCGGCCAGATTACTTGGGGCATAGGTGTACGAGGAAAACGTCTCTGCACAGTACCGGAGGAAGGATTCATCGAAACCCTTCTCCATTATCTCGGCAATCTGACGGTCCAGTTCAGCTATGTCCATAAAAAAGTGTGGACTCCTCTTGTTGCTGCCGAACAGGGCCGCCAGGCGCCTCTAAGTCATCAACAAGGATCAACGCCCACACTACGAGTGAGGTCGTTCCCTTGTTGCATTGTGACTTAGATCTGCTAACCTGGCGTTTAGTTCAGCACAAGCAAAAAGCGAATAACGTGTATTCTATGTCATCGGCGATCTACAGGAGAACGCCGATGCAAATATAGTCATTTTCAAACAACTGAGGAAATAAAGCCCAAGGGGACGGACAAAGGCATCAGCACCTCTTGAATCATTGACGATATTTGTCAAAAGCCAGGCATACATTTGCACCGTCTTAGAGACTAGTGCACGCGGCATGGAAACATGACCGCATTTGATTATTAACACCTAACAACTAACGGACATGAAAATGATTCAGCTGATTGGAGACGGTTATCGGACAGTAAGACAAACAGCAAGAAAACGGCAGAGATATTACCACATAGATGTTTTCC
>DBWN01000244.1:2544-16070 GCA_002308935.1 Bacteroidales bacterium UBA1237
ACATCATTCACGGAAGGATATGTCCGTTGTCGAACAATCGCGAGTATTCCAGTTCTGAGCATATAGCCTTGCTGCTATGTCGCCCCACTCCTTCATCCCGTCAAAGAAGTGGCCCGAAGCAGTAAGCGAAGCGTTGTCCTATATTACAGAGTTGCCCGAACACGGAGATATCGACGAGCCCGTGTTCCTGTTCGGTCCACCCTTTCACGGCAGATTGCCCCTCCGGGTCAGAGTGAAAGGACATACGACGCCCTTGTGCGTCCTCGGTGACGAGTATCCTTTTCTGGATGAACTCCGGGACTGGATGGAGCGCTGCCTGACGTACGATCGTCTCGGGATATTCCGCCCCGAAATCGCCACGCTCGACACTCCGGACGGGGTATGCTATCTCCTCATGGTCCATGCCGGATGGGAAAGGGCGCGTCAATTCGACGTGTCCTCCATCTCGGAGCTCATCGTCATTCTGTCCGACTGCAACAAGCCGGCTTTCCGTTGCTTCTGCAGGACACGAGAGACCATCCGGGATCTCTACGGGGCGATTCTCGAGTGCATCCATGAATACAGGAGCTTGTTCGACGGCTCGATGCACTGGTACGATACGGATTCATTTTCTCTGTTGGATAAAGAGTCCTGCTCTGCCCGGATGGAAAAACTCGTCAGGTCGCGAGCAATTGAAATCAAGACCGGATTCCATGGGAAAAACCACCATTGACGATATGTGTCAAAGCCCGGATTTATCTTTGTCCCGTCAACAGAAACCGTAATGAAAACATTTATCTTGGAATGGAACCCGGCCGTCTCAAGCTACCTGGAAAGCGATTTCAGGATGGACATCGGCTTTCTTGAGTTCGGGGACTTCAACTGGAGCGTCTGGGAGCATGATAAGGCCCGGAGCGGGGACAACTTCTATCTGGTCCGCTGCGGAGCACCCCCGACGGGCATCGTGATGAAAGGGTTCTTCACCTCCAACCCCTACCGCGGTCAGGACTGGTCGGGAAGAGGACGCGAGGTCTACTATATGAACCTGCGTCCCACCTTCATGGTGAGTCCCAACCATCCCAAGGGGATCCTCTCCACCGGAGTGCTCGAAAAGGCGATGCCGGACTTCGAGTGGAACGGCGGCCATTCCGGACGGCAGCTGCCCGAAGCGTACCGGGAAATCCTTGACGGGCTGTGGGGCGGCTACGAGTCACGTTTTCGGCCCCGGGACCTTGACGGCGAGCTGGCGGACCGCTTAGGTCGTCCCGAGGCGGGGATAGACGAGGCCATCGCCCTGGCGTCCGAGGCCCTTTTCGACAGGAAGTACAAGGACGGGAAGCCCGCCATCTTGAACGCTCTCGCCTCCGGCCTGGCCGGCACGACGGAGAGGGACAAGATATGCGGCTTCCTCTCCCCGGTCATCCAAGAAACAGCGTGGACAGCCGGGGAGATACGCGACAAGGGGTTCCCCGAAGAGATCATCGACTCACTCGTCAGCCAGATACCATCTAATGCATAAACCCCCTCCATCCGGGAATTATTCGTATCTTTATGGTCCTAACCCACAGGGGCTCCGACATTGTCCGCCAACCGGCAGTCCCGATCCGATAACACCATGAGAATAGACAGTCTCAAAGAATTCCTCGACATCCAGAGGCGCTATGACGACTTGATTATAGCGCTGTACCAGCACAGGAACCTGGGCGGCATCCCGTACGAATCTGCCCTCAATCTGTGCGGCGGGGAGGAGAAGAACGGGGAGGCCAAGCTGAAGACGTTCCTTTCGGCCAAGAGGCTCGGCCTGGAAACCGACGCGGGGATCATCCTGGACCCCCTTCTCCGTGACGTTTACGAAAAGGTCCTCCGCTCCAATGTTCTCCTCAGCGACGAGGCGGTCTCGAGGATCCGGCCGGAGGTGGAGAGGCTCTGTAACGAATGGGACGCCTGCGAGAACGTCTCTGACAAGAGGAACCTTATCTCGGAACTCTATCAGGTGCTCGAGCGGATCCCCTCCGGGCTCGAGCAGAGCATCGGGGACCTGACCCGGATGATGGAGGAAGACTACAAGGCCGCCATCAGCCTCTCCCTGAAAAGGGCGAAGCTGAACACGCTCGCCGAACGGGCGAAGCAAATCCAGAAGCTGCTGGACGAGAGCCACAGCCTGCTGTCCGACGAGACGCACAAGCTCCGGACGGTCATCCTGCGGGACCCGGAGGCCAACACCTTCATGATATCGGACGTCCTGGCCCGAGCTAAGAACCAGCTCCACGACTCCTCCGAATCCCTGATCGAGGTGACCCGCCGTCTCCAGGAGTACATCTCGAAGGTGGAGCGCGCGACCCGGGTGGCCAAGCGGGCGCACCTTCTCGCGAAGAAAATCTCCTACGGGACGCTCGAGACCGAGACGACCTTCCTCGACGTCATCCGGCAGTACGAGGATACCGGCCGGAAGAGCGAGACCTACGTCAAGGTCAGCAAGGTCGACGTGCCCGCCCTCGTGGAAGAGGGGCGTTTCATCGACGAGTTCCTGCTCATCGCCTCGGGCGAGCTGCTGGGGAAGGAGGTCAACCGTACGGCGCCGGCCATCGACTTCGAACAGGCGGAGGCCCGCCCGGAGAAGGAGCGCATCCCCTACAGGCCGGATTACAGGAAGCTCTTCCGCTCGTTCAGCGCCCAGGGGAAGGACCTCTTCTCGTTCCTCATCGACTACGATTTCAAGGCGGATGTCCCCGTCTGGCAGCGCATCGAGCTGTTCGCATACTACTGCGCCTCCCCGGAGTTCCAGCGGACGCTCGACTTCCCTGCCGGGAAGACGGGCAATTACGTCTACACATCGCCGCTTTCCGGTAGGCGCATCTCCCTCGACTATCAAATTGTAAACAACCGCTGACATGGATATCACGAATCTCAAATACGCAGCCCAGATGTTCCGGCACCTGAACGGAGGGCATTTCATCTGCGCTACGTCGATGGACGACGAGAAGCGCAACTGGTACGAAGCCCTGGAGGCCGGCTGGGAGGACTACGCCAAGGTCTGGCTGGCGACCACCGGGATGGACCTGGCCCGGGGTGACGGATACTATTTTTTCCGGAAAAGGGTATCCGGAGACAGGAAGTCGTTCGAGACGATGGCCTCCGACTACAAAGAGTACCTCTCCATCCTAAACCTCCTCTTCCAGCTGGACCAATCCTTCGGGGTCGGCCACCTCATCACGAGGACCTGGATCCTCTCCCGGCTGGACATGTGCCCTCCGGCAAAGGAAATCTGCCGGAACCTGTTCAACAGCAACACGACGGACGAGTGGGCGACGGAGCTCCTCGAGATCCTCGAGAAGAAGATGGAGATCGTGTGCAGCTATCTGGACAACGAGCGCAACGAGATCCGCTACCTCGTCACCCAGGCCTTCGACTATTACCGCACCTTCGTCGAGAGCATCCAGTTCATCTCCAAGGAAGACGAGCAGGCCATCGAGAAGACCCCCGAGTCCTCCCTGTTCGATGTAATTGACAACCAGTAGAATGCGTCATGGAAAAGTTATTGGGACAAAAACGGCTTGAAAGGATTATCCTCATCAATTCCTCCACTTTCCAGTATGCGGAGGTCCACGTGGACGGGAACACCCATATCTCCGGAGACAACAGTTCCGGCAAGACCACCTTCCTTCAGATCGAGACCCTGTTCTACACCGGTGACTCCTCGGCGAAGGCCCTGGGGATCGGCGACGGGAAACTCCCCTTCGCCCAGTACAACCTCAAGATGAACAACTCCTACATCATCTACGAGGTGCGCCGCTCCAATGACCCAGAGGACTGCTTCCTAGTCTTCCTCAAGAACAGCAACTGGCCGACCTTCCAGTTCTTCGACTGCCCCTATTCGAAGGAGATCTTCGTCGACGGGAACGGCGTCGCATATGACAACCTCGAGAACGTGAAGAACGCGGCCCAGCGCCTGCATCCCGGACTGGACATGCGCCAGGCCCGGGGCAGGAAGGAGTACATCGACATCCTCTATGGCTGGAGGGATGGGACCGTCGGGAAGATGCGTAGCTGGGAGAAATTCTCCCTCACCTTCTGCCGGGGCATCGACCGCCCCCACGAGAAGATTACCAACCTGTTGAAGATGCTCCTGAACCTCGGCAAGGTACAGGGGGACGTCCTGCAGGAGATGATCGTCAGCACCATGGGATCCACGGCGAAGCCCTTCGACGTAGAGAGGGAGCAGAAGCGCGCCGCCCAGCTGATGAGGGAGTACAACTGCATCCGCTCCTGGACCACGGACCCCAACATGCTCGCCAGGCAGAAGCAGTTCGAGAAGACCTATGAAACCTACTTGAGGGAGAAGATCAACTTCGAGCAGTTCCCAGGAAAGGCAAAATACGCCAGGAACAATTACATCGAACTGATCGGGGAGATCTCGAAGGAACGGGACGAGGCCCAGGCCGAGTATGACGCTTACTTAAAAGCCATTAATGAAAGACGGGAAGAGGCGGAGCAGCTCATCGCCGCCCTCAAGGACCGTCGTTCGCGGCTGCAGGGGGATTATGACAAGATCGCGGACAAGAGAAAACGTTACCAGGACCTGATCTCCCTAATCCCCCTGATGGAGGCAGAACCCCAGAAACGGGAGGCCCTGGGGCTTGCCAAGGAGAGACTTCAGGACCTGACCGGGCAGTCGGAATCCCTAACTGTGAAGTTCGATGCGAAAAAGGATGAGTTGAAGGGGAAGTACGGCGTCAGAAAAGCAGAAGTCGAAGCCGCGATAGCCCAGGAAGAGACAGCGGCGACCAACCGAAAGAAGGGCGTATCGGACACAGTCGAGGAAGAGCGCAGCGCTGAGGAAAAACGGCACAACGAAAAGATTGACCTATTGAATGAGAAGAAGGACCGCTTCACTGGACTCATCACTAACGGCAAGATTGAGAAACAGCGGATCGAGAACTCGCACCCGAAGGCCAACGAGCTGAATAAGCTTTCGGAAAGGGAGGAAGAGCTTTCACGGGAGATCCGGCAGATCGAGAAAGAAATCCTCGAGCTGGAACACTCCATCCAGGCTTTGGAGAACGAGAAGAAGAATGCGCCGGCGACCATCCGGCTCGGTTTCTCCGGGCCGATCCGCGACAAGGAGGACGCTCTCAAGGCCGCCGGGAAGAAAAGGGATGAACTTACCAGGAAACTGAGTTCCTTTGATGGGTCGCTTGCCGAATGGCTCAGCAAGAACGTAGAGGGATGGAACCGAACCCTCGGCAAGGTCCTCTCCGAAAAGGTCCTCTTCGACCAGGGGCTCTCTCCGGAGAAGGCTTCCGACAAGGCGGATTCCGTGTACGGGGTGATGCTCGACCTCACCCGGCTCTCCCCCACCGAGACCGACCCCGCCCTCTTGAAGGAGAGGCTGGACAATGCGTCGCTCGAATGTGAGAATGCGCAGAAAGCACTCCAGGACGAAAAAGACCGGGAGGAAGCGGCCGTCAAACAGAAGATCGACGAAATCGTGAAGCGGATATCCGAGGCGAAGGACAATAAGGACAAGCTGGAAAAGAAAAAGGCCGAACAGGGCGGCGTCCTCGATGTCGTCGGGGCCCAGATATATTCCCTGGCGGAAGAGGAGAAGCGGATTGTCAAGAGCGAGGCCAGCAAGATCCAAAAGGAGATTGACGCCAATGAGATAGAGCTGGAAGCCGTCCTGGGTGATATCCGTAAGGAGAACGATGAGTATCGCCGCTTCTGCGAGGGATTGAAGACCCGGAAGGAAGAACTCGAGAAGAAGATTCAGAAGGAGTTCGATAAGTATAAAGAAGGTCATGAAAACATCCTCAAAAGAGACAAGGAGCAGCTGGACAAGGACCTGAAACAGATCGACGCCGACCTGGCCCAGGCCCTGTCTGAAAACGGGGTGGACGCAGCCCGCGTCGAAGCGCTCCAGAAGGAGATCGACTCCCTTGAAAAGGATGTGATAAAGATCGATGCCAACAAGCAGCATTACCACGATTATCTCAAGGACAAGGCGGACTACTTTGACAACGAGAGCATTTGGGCAGCTTCCCTGGAAAGCCTTTCGGAATCCATCCGGAAGAATGAGGAAGACGAGAGGGCCAAGGTCGCAGTGGAAAACCTCAAAGCCGAAGAGAAGAACCAGGTCGTGCAGGACAGGATCGGGGAAATAGCGAACGCCAAGGAGGAAATCGACGAGGTCGACAATTATTTCGCCGAGAACCGCCAGGATGACTATGCTGCGGCGAAGCCCATCAAGACCGATGATTCGGCCAAAGAGATCGTCAAATCCGGCAAGGGCGCGGACCAGAGGATCGAGAACGCAGTCAACATACTGAATCTCTGCTGGTCCACGTTCCGGAACAATCTCGGGGATTTCGGCATCAACCGCTTCTTCCCATCCGCTGCGGCCTGCCAGGATATGGGAGAGGATTCCCGGGCCCAGCAGGACGTCTACGAGTTCATCACCGAGAACCTCATCGCCGAACACTGCAAGGCGTGGAACACCGCCGCCGTACCCTTCGTCAGCGGCATCGCATACCAGGCGACGGAGTACGCGACGGACATCAAGAAGGTCCGCGAGACCGTCAGCAGCATTAACCGCCTGTTCCGCGAGTACAACTTCACCGACGTCATCAAGAGAATTGAGCTGTCGGTCGAGGACGTGGGGTCCGACCTGATCGCCCTCATCAAGCGGTCCATCGAGATCCACGAAGACTACTGCGGCGAGAGTGACGGCGACCGGAACTTCCTGGACGGGTCATCCGGCAACAAGTCTTTCATCGCCTTCATCCAGGACATCGCGTCCAACCTGACCAAGAGCAGCCAGGTGCAGCTCAACCTGGAGGACATGTTCACCCTCTACATCGAGGTGGATGAAGGCCTGAACCGCTCTGGACGCAGGCGCGACATCAAGGACATGGGGTCGAACGGCATCGACACCATCTTCAAGAACCTCCTATATCTCCTGCTCCTTACGAGCATCAGGAAGAGATGCGCCAGCGAGGGACAGGGGTTCATGGTCCACTGTCCGATCGACGAGCAGGCGACCCTCTCGCCGAGCAATTTCAACAGCCTGATGAACCTGGCCAACCGCATGGGGGTCTACATCCTCGCGAACTCCCCCCAGCTCCCGAACGGGACCGAGGAGAGCTTCCGCTACGGCTACACGTTCTGGAAGCGCCAGGGCTCCGAGTTCACGAACGCCACGAACATTCTGTCCTTCACCCAAATGGATACGCCCGATGAAAGAGAAGCTGAATCTTAAGAACCTTAAAGGACTCCTAACTCTTTTCGAAGAGAGAAGCATCGTAGGATCAGCGCTCTCGAAACCACTACTGGACACTCTCTCAAAGGAGCATCTCGTAACAGTGAAACGCGAAGGGCGGTCGTATATCGTCAGGACATCCAATCCCGAAATGGTCCGGGGCTTTGCCCGGCGGCTCGCCGGGACCGACGACCTGGAATCCTATCTCGCCACGCTGGAAGGCCGGCAGGCTGGCACCAAACCGACCCGGACGGAGGCCGCCCAGCTGGTCAACGACACCAAGGCCTTCGGGACCGACGTCATGAAGGGCATCCGGCTGAACGCCATCCACCCCGTCTCCGTCTCCTTCGAGGGGAAGGAACTTGTCATCGACCCCCTCCCGGGGATGTCATTCGAGATTGACGAGCAGGCATTCCTCGACATCGACCCGGAGATCATCGTGGTCGGCGTGGAGAACTACGCCACCTTTATGCGGATCAAGGATTACGCCCATCTCTTCCGGGAGGGGATGCCCTATCTCTTTACCTACCGGAGCACCGGTGGAAAGGATTCCTACGGGAAATGGATTGACTGGCTTAAGCGCATTCCCAATAGATATCTCCACTTCGGAGACCTGGACAAGGGCGGGCTCAGGATCTACATCGACTCCTTCCGGAGCGTCCTAGGCGACAGGGCCGAATTCCTCATCCCTGAGAACTTCGAGGAGATCATCCGAAACGGAAGCACAAAGCTATACAACGACCAGTACGGCCAGGCCGCTCCGGACACCACGAAAGACCCCCGTATCGTTCCGCTCCTGGATGCCATCGAGAAATACCGCAAGAGCTGCGAGCAGGAAATCTTGGCTCGTCCAAGGAAGAAAGGCGAGTCATTGCTATTATGATAATTCTTGTAAAACCCTCTTTGCTTTAAGTGAATGCTCTTCTACGAAGTGTTCCATATAATACCAGTCTGGCTCTCCCTTTTCATTCACAGGAAGCTTTACTATTTCCTTCTTCAATAATTCGGGAAATAATCCAAAATTATAATCATATTTCCCTGTCAATGTTTGAAGACACGATGACAAGAATAGACAAGCATTCATGGATAAATGCCGTGTGTCTATATAATAAATATCACGCCCAGAACACCAACTCTCTTTCTGAAAGAAAAAGGAAGAGTTTTCCGCACCAAAAGATATAACTCCTGCCGGGCTACACTTAATTGTCTTCAATGCTTTTACTCGACATTTAATTCCATTATTGAATTTGCTTCTCACAACATAAGGTATTCCGTCTTTACATTCTTCAAGTTCGTGCGAATGATATACTGCTGGTTTTACAATGTTGGGGAATAACTCTCCGACACAAAAAACTCCCCAAGTATTGATATTCAGGAACTTACGCCCCCCCCCGAGAAGTTTATACAATAAATCGATCTTTGTTCTTGCCTTTATACTCAGCTCATTAATATATTGTTCCATAAACACCCAATCCGGTTCTCCTGAAGCATTAACAGGCAAGGGCATTTCCGTAAGCAGCATTTTCTCAGATGTCCACTTGTCAATATATGCGTAATTCAAACTAAGACGATAAATAATGGGGATTAGAAATTTCGCAATTTGTGGTGTCAATTTGAATTTGGGATACAGAACATTCACATCGTCCGTCGCCCAAAACTGTTCCGTTTGATAAAATGCCTGTCCAATAGAACCATTATAACAGACAGTAATAGTTCCAGCGGGGTGAAGACTCTCCGTATTTCCTATTTTCGCAGTTACTCCATTATTGAAGGCCGATGCACCGATATAGTTGATACTCCCCTCTTTCATATCCTGCTTTCTCAATCGAGTGCCGTGCACTATAGTAAAAAGCTCCGACATGGGAAAAGACTTCCAAGCACTAATATCAATATGACAAGATTCTTTCATAGTTATACCGAGATTATTTCTGAATCGAAATTACAACTTCTTTGTCGGTCTCACAGACCCTTCCCGAATAAAGAACACTGTTAAGTATTCCTTCTTCAAAGGACTTTGCATCAATACCTCGTTCATACAACTCATAATCAATGACTGTCTTCATAAAATCGGCCTCACTGATTGAGAATGGAGCCTCCGGTTTTTGGTATGAAAGATGTTCTTTGGGGTCTATAATCTGCTTAGTCCCATATTTAGGGTCCTCCCCTGTTTTGATGGCGTCAATCCAATAATCCTCAATTTCCTGCCACCTATCTCGAGTATCCTGTCGACCTTGGTTCTTGACTGTTTCCAGCCCATCATCTTCAATATAATAGCCAACAATCTTACTGAAATTATGTGGACGGCCAGCCCTAAAAACAAAAATAGATGCCGTTACTCCCGCATTGAATACCTTCTCGGGTAATTTTACTATTTTTAAGAGTTGATGATTCTTAAGAAGCTTATTCCCATACTTTGAATCTGGCATATCTTTCTCAAGCTTCTTGTCTGGTAGAATGAACGCACATAAAGTATCCTGAGGGACAGAATCGAGCACGTTCTTGACTATTTTTAAACAGCCATACTTCCGTTCAAAGGGCGGATTCATCAGAACCTTTGTTATCCCCTTATCTCGAATCCAATCAGATGCCTCTTTTGTACGAGTATCCATCTGCTCTAAATTCGTCTTACCATCCTTATGAATAAGCATATTTGCACAAGCTAATGCAAATATTTCTCTGTCAAATTCAATTCCAAATAATTGATTTGCTTTAATTTGAACAGCTTCTGTGGTATTGACTCCGCCGGCCTCCTTAATCATATTGCACATTGATTTCACGAGGAACGCTCCTGATCCACATGCTGCATCCAAAACTCTATCCTTTTGATTTACCTCTATCAAGCGATACATAAAAGATGTCACATGGTCGGGAGTAAAAATCTGTCCACTTTCAGACTTCTTCTTATAACGATTAAACTCATTAAAGAAAATGCCCATAACATCCTCACCGTTCCAGTCATTAGAATTGACGCATACCGAAATCTCTGAAACATCCCTAATGAAATCATTAATGGCGTCTTGATTTGCGGAGTTATTCATTTCTATTTCATTGTAGACCTTTGTAAGCAACTCCAGTTTGGGATTCTTTTTCTTTTCTTCATCCAGTTGCTGGCCCAATTTTGTAAGAATCTCTGTTTTCATTGTTGGGAAAGCCATCCCCTCCATTATCCTTGCCCCGAAACGCTTAGCAACCAAAGCACAAGCCGTGAAAATCATTCGATGATATAGATTCTTTATTCCGAATTGTGTATGGAGGCAATCGTTTATCTTTTTTGTTAAGCGATAAATCTTTTGCTTATCAATTTTGCCATTAGTATATAGTTCGATGTAATATATTTTATTCTGAAGAGTAACAGCAAGGCCCGTTATCTCTTCGAAACCTTTGAAAACACGTATATCATGGCCATTATACAGTATACCAACCACATTGGAATACTCACTTTTTACAATGCGAATATTCTTTATTAGTTCTTCAACCCATTGCTGCTTCGAGAGATCTATTGATTCGGCTTTCGTTTCCAAAACAATAGCAACTCTTCCCTTATCTTTCGGCAAATACCATCCATCCGGCTTATCTTTTACACCAACCTTAAAACCAAGTATTTTGAAAGTTGTAGTTTGGCCGGTTCCTTGCCGAACATTTGCCTCACCATCATCAAAACCTAGAAGAACCTTCGCTTCGTCCCTGACTTGATCCTCTGTACGCATATTCATAACACTATTTTTCGAACTGTTTTCTTATTATCACATCTAAGGTCTGACCATTCTTATTCTTCCATACAATCCACCCATTATTACTGCTTCCCATACAGAAATCCGCAGCGGTACTAGGGCTTGAAAAGCTCTTATCGCTCTGAAGCACGTATTTCCCATCCGGCATCTTGATGGCATATTCCGAGAGAAGTTTAATTCGCTTTTCTTTCCATCCGAATGACGGAACTTCATCCGCTGAAAGCACACTATCCTTCAGAACAGTGAAACCACCGTTATTGTAAAAACCAACCGCGGAACAACCTCTTCCTCTAAGATAGAACAATTGTTCTTTCTTAACTGTAGGGGCATCAAAGATTGAGCAGCCAATAAACGAGGAAAGGAATCTCACATCCTCAAAAAACTCTTCCATAGAATCCCGACGATATTCCGGAAGATTAGGGCACTTAGGTATCTGTTTATTGCCCTCTAAATTGTAGGAATTTATCTTCTTTGCCACCTCAATGGCCTTATATTCCAAATATTGAACATCTGCCTTTGTCAAATCCTGATCCTTGGAAATGAACACAAGCGCTTTCTGCCAGAATTCCTTCTTATAGTCATGATCCTTTACTCTCTCCCGAAAGTTTTCCGTTTCACCAATATAAGCCATAGGCTTGGTATCCTTATCCTCCCCGAGAAGGATATAAAATGCGGGTTTTTGGAGTTCTTCCCTTTCTCCGAGAATCTGCGTATCAGATCTCGGGATAAGGTACATCTTGCAAATCTTGTTGCTGATAAAGACGTAACGGGTTCCCTTAGGATCCCCGTCTACCAGATAGGTGGTGACTGTCTTTCCCATTTGTAATCGATAAATTAGACCAATTTACAAATTTAATCATTTTTCTGACTTGACTATTGCCGTCAGAAAGGAAACTCACCCTATAGTATGCTCTTTCTTGCAATCCTTCCCCAAGGCCTTCTGAAAGCACTTAATCTGCGTAGATTCTTACCCACCAAAACTTGAGACTCTGAATTCGGCACTCTATCATAGCCGGATCAGTTCATTAAATCCACCCAGCCGCCGCCCTTCTTCGTTTCCTATACGAGGCTTATCTCGCAAGAATCTTACTTTCTTTTTGAAAAACTATACCTTCGCTTCCGCCAACTACGCTGGGCCTTCTCAAAAGAAGACGAGGCCAACCTTTTGACCATCTCGCCGTACGGTTCGCCGACGGGCAGGTCAAAGTCCACCTTGATTGCGTTCCCATAGCCGATCTCCTCCTTCCCCGTCTTGGGATTGACGCCCCGGCGCTCGACCTTTTCCATATAGAGACCGCTTCCCCAGCGCTGCCAGGCAGGTGTCGCCTCATATTCTATGCCGACTTCAGAGAGGATTTCCTTCTTGCGGTCGTTGGTGATGTTGAGAAGGGTCTTGTCGGCCTCCCGGGCAGTCATGCCCTGGTCACGCATCGTCCAGTAAACGTAAGCGTTCTGGGAGTTCCTATGTGAGTCCTCCTGCCGCCAGCGAAAGTAATCCCGGACGGCGTCAAGGTCGGGGAGAGGGACCATCCGGCAGTCGAAGACGCCGATCGTCCCGAAGGCCTGCGTGAAGGCGGCGCTCGCCTCACCCGCCAAGATGGAGACATACTTTCGGACCTTCCGCTCGAAAGTGGTCGTCCCGTAGGCGAAGAGAAGGGATATCTCGTCGCTCTCCGTGTAAGCATAGACCACCTCGAAACCGCAGCGCATCAGATGGCGCGCGGTCTCAACCATGGCGTCGCGGAACCGTATGTCGAAGGGACGCTCCAGGCCGGAGCAGACCTCCTTCGTAAGGCGGGTGAAGCTGCGGCCATCCAGCCTAGCTACGAGAAAGCACCCTTCCGGTATCTTCTGGTCATACTCGCGCTCGAAGGCGCGCATCATCGCGTCAAGGTCGTCGAACTTCATTCCTCAGTCCTCCAGTCATCCACAATGAATCCTCCCTTCCCGTCCATCTTCACGAAATACAATTTGTCAAACCCCTCCTCCAGGGAGGGCATCTCGAGCTTGTTCGATGTCGCGGCTATGGCCCTCTCCGGGACCCTCCCCTCCCTTTGGGCGTTCCTTCCGATGCACTCCCTCACGATGCTCTGGAAGAAATACCCGTCGACCGGACAGCCCGCCTCGGACAGGATATCCAGGTATCGCTTCCTTTCGGCGCGCGTCGGGTTGGTGTTGTCGATGGCTACGTTCCTGTCCGCCGCGATGCTCTCCCGAATCAGAGCCTCCTCCCTGTTCCGGTTATGCAGGAGATCCATGCTTATCTGCACGTAACCCATGCCCTCCAACGCCTTGCGGTAGAAGGAGGATTTCCCGGAAGCCTGGATTCCTATGAAGATGGCCGCCCTCATCTACTTCCGGATAAGGACGGGCTCTTTCTCCATCCGTCTGAGGAGTGCCGCCGCCGATCTCTTGGTGTCGTCCTTGAGGGTCTTCTCAAAGACGAAGTTCCTGTCTTTTGCCGCTGCCACAATCCCGTCGACCCAGTCCCCCACCTTCCGCTGGTATCCATGGACGAAGGTGCTCGTCATAGTCTGTCCGTCCGGGAACGATGCGAAATC
>DBWN01000205.1:0-3260 GCA_002308935.1 Bacteroidales bacterium UBA1237
CCGGTCAGGTAAAGCTCGCCCTTGTTCTCCGGAACTGTACCGTTGTCGAAAGCCAGCATGGCTCCGAAGTCATTGTGGCTTGCGTAGAGGGATACTTTCCCGTCCAGAACATCGAGGGGTGAGATGTTCAGTTCAGATGTTGACAGGTCACCTCTGATGGCATCATCTTCATTGTTGAGGGAAAGGTTCACGTCCTTCAAGAATTTCGCGCCCATCGCGATCCTCTTTGAAACCACTTTCCCGGTAAGGTCTCCGTCTTCCCCGATGCCTATTCTGACTGTCGAACTGTCGGCAATGTACACTCCCGGAGCAAGGAACGAAAGGAGGTTCCTTGTGTCATGGAGGTTCACTTTGACATCATAGTTACCGCCGATATACTTTCCTTCAGCATCATACGGGGAGTAGGGGACTGTATCCTCCGCTTTCTTCTTTTTCTTTCTTGAATCCTTGTTCTGGGCCGAAAGGGCTGAAAGATGCCGCTGGACAGTGATTCCGAGGAGGTCTTTCACGAACTGCCCTACGAATTCACTGCCGGAGTAGTCCGCGTCAAGGAAAGAAGACTTCAGAGCAAGAGAGTTCCTCCCGTCGGTGTCATCCCCTTCAAGATGGATGTCACCTATAGTATGAGCACCGGAAGCATCCTCTAGAACAAGATTGCCGATATCGGCCTTTCCGTTTATTCCGCCGTCACCATCCAGTGAGAAGTCACTGCCCAAGGTCAAGGACACTTTGGATACTTCTTTGCTGTCGAAACCGAGTTCATGGAGGTCTACATTGTAAATGACTCCGTTTACGGAGTAGTCAGTAGGCCCGTCCTTTGTCTTCTTCATGACCGCATTGAGGTCCACGTCCAGATTGGGATCCGAACTCTCTATCCTGGCCGTCAGACCGTCTTTTCCATAACTTCCGCTTCCTGAAATTCCGTTGAAATTGTACCCTAAGGCTTCTAGAGAGTTCACCCTGACGGTGTCGATGACAACTTGAGGACCTCCCTTGGAGAGGGTGGCGGAAAGATTGGCGGTTACGGAAGCGTTTCCGATCTTGTCTATGGAAAGGAGCCTTCCTGCTTCAAGGTCCCTGGTGGTGATCTGTCCTGAGATCTGGATATCGCGTTTCTTGTCGATGAGGTTCCTCAGATCCACGTCGGCGATAACTCCACCCGAAGGAGAAGAAATGTCAGCCTGAGCGGAAAGACGATTGAGAGGGCCTTTTGCTTTGGCGCTCATTGTGAATGTCTCGCCAGGAGCGATATTGCCGAGATTGAGGTTGGCTTTCGGAGCCCAGCCCTTGATGAATGTCGAGAGACCTGAGGTCGTGAACTCCATGTTCTTCACATCGAAGTCCATCATCATGCCCTGGGAATCCGGAAGACCGATTATGCCTCCGTCAACCGAGGCGGTCATGCCGCTGTTCTTTTCGGTGAACTTGAGACCCTTCACCGTAAAGTCACTGACATATCCATCGAACTTCGTCCTCATGTCCACCTTCATGGTGTTCTTGTGGAGTCCCGGTGCGAAATACGCCACGGTCTCTATGTCGAGAACGCTCGGATCTATGTCCGCTTCGAGATACACCCTGTTCACGAAATCCTTCCATGCGGTCATGTCCGGATAGCTCATCGAGAAGGATGACATCTTCAGATTGGACCATCCGTCCAGGATATGCAGGTTGTCTATCTTGGTGCGTCCGTTTCCGACGGATGCCTTGCCGGACATGTCCCTGACGACATATCCGCTCTTTTCGGTGAAAGAAAGATGGTCGGCGATGCCTTCCATCACTCCGTCAGCGAAACGCAGTTTCCTGCCGGAGAGGTTTATGTCGAATACGTCGAGGTCGGCCCAGTTGATCGCACCCTCTCTAGGAGGCTTCGGCTTCTTGAAGTTAACTAGGCGGAACTCCATATTGTCGACTTCAACTCTATTGGCGTCGAATATGGCACCTCCCTTCTTTTCCTTCTTCTCTTTTTTCTTGGTCCGGATTATCCTTTTGAGATTGGAGCCTGTCGGATCTGTCGCAAGAACGAACAGACCGTCTTTGACGGTTACTGTGCCGAGATGGAGCCCTTCTCCACGGAACAGTCCTTTAAGGGAGAAAGTGGCTGTGAGGTATCCCGCTCTGAAGAAAGTGTCCTGCTGAGCGGGCATGCCTTCTCCTTGAGGAATGAAAGGATCGCGGTCAACGATCGCCACATCCTTAAGCACGAGAGCATTGAAAGGGCGGACATGGACCTTCTCGAAAGAGATGTCCGCATTCACTGTCCCTTCAATGAAATGGAGAGCTTTCTTGGCGAGAAAAGTCTGGACACCGGGGGACTGGAGAGCGATAACGATGGCGAATATGACGGTAAGAAGAAATACCGCCAGCCAACCTGATATCTTGAAGAATTTTCTCAAAGAAGTGTCCGCTTTTAACCAATCTACAAAGTTAAGACAAAAAACGGAGTTCCCGTAGGGAAAGGGCTGGAAGATTATGCAAAAAAAGAGCAGAGAAAAATCCTTGACAGAACCAGTCCTTTAAACACGAAAAGGTGTATCTTGTATTCCTCAGAATAATGTCTGACGGCTAGTCATGCGTATCAGGTAATGGTCAAAAAGGCTCCTTTGTTAAATAAACGCAAATAAGCGCAAATGAACGCAAATAAAAATTTGATTGAATTTCAATGATTTAAGAAAAGCTATAGATGCAAATGCCGGTTATCCGTCAAATAAAGATTAATAAAAATGGCTCATTAGCGCTTTGAACATCCTGCTTTACCGGAAAGTGCCAATGCAGGCATCTTCAACTGAACTGACGTGGCTTTTCGCCTAAAAATCCTTACCTTTGCCACCGGAATTCAAAAGGGAATCGTTTCACCTTACATTTCCAGGAGATCTTGGACTTTCGCACAGTCCACAATATTGTAAGAGCAAAATGGCTGATATTATTCTCGGGATCGAGTCTTCATGTGATGATACTTCGGCGGCCGTAATCAAGGACGGTTACCTTCTTTCTAACGTCATCGCATCCCAACAGGTACACAAAGATTTTGGGGGAGTGGTCCCCGAATTGGCCTCAAGGGCTCATGAGAAAAACATCGTTCCGGTCGTCAGTCAAGCTCTTGACAAGGCAGGCGTAAAGGCTTCTGACATAGATGCTATAGCATTCACCAGGGGCCCTGGTCTTCTTGGCTCTCTTCTCGTCGGAACTTCTTTCGCCAAAGCTTTCGCGGTATCCCTAGACAAGCCACTTGTCATGGTAAATCACCTTCAGGGACATATCCT
>DBWN01000205.1:3315-4392 GCA_002308935.1 Bacteroidales bacterium UBA1237
GGCAATTCCCAGATAGTGAAAGTATCTTCTCCTTTGGATTTCGAGATCCTTGGACAGACTATCGACGATGCTGTAGGTGAGGCTTTTGACAAGTGCTCGAAGATGATGGGACTAGGATATCCTGGCGGACCTGTCATAGACCGTCTTGCCAAACTCGGCGACCCCAAGAAATTCACCTTCGCCAAACCTCATATTCCCGGTCTTGACTACAGTTTCAGCGGAGTGAAAACGTCTCTGCTGTATTTCGTCAGGGACAGGATGGCGGAAGACCCTTCATTCCTCGAAAACAACAAGGAAGACATCTGCGCTTCTTTCCAGAAGACTCTTATTGACATTCTGCTTGACAAACTTATCAAAGCGTCCAAACAGACAGGAATAAAGGAGATCGCGATCGGAGGCGGAGTCTCAGCAAACAGCGGTCTTCGTGAAAGAATCCTTTTGGAAGGAAAGAAACGTCATTGGAATACATATCTTCCTGAGTTCAAATTCACTACAGACAATGCGGCTATGATAGCGATAGCGGGATATTTCCACTATTTGGCAGGGGAGAGGACTCCGCTCGATGTCGCACCTGTATCCAGAATGGCTGACTTCTGATGTGACTCCATACAATGTCAGCGAAATAATAAAAAGATAATACCCTATAATATATATGAAGTCTTTTGAAATCACCACCCCTATGGGACGCGAACCGCGTCTTGATGACATCAGGAAAGCAGCTGCTCAGTTCCTTCGCTTGAGGGATTCAGCTACCATCAACGTCATCGACCCGACCAAGTCCTTTCAGCCCCAGATGAAGAATGCGGATGTTGTCTGCCGTATCTCCCACCGCTCAATAGATGCGAGGACCAGGGGAGAGGTCAAAGTGGTTTACAGGATTGACGCTTATTTCAGGAGAGAAAACTATACTGAATACGAGGTGGCCCCTTATCAGGATGTACACGAAGCTGAACCTGTGATTGTAGTAGGAAGCGGTCCTGCCGGTATGTTCGCGGCTCTGAAACTCCTTACTCTCGGCCTCAAACCGATAGTGCTCGAAAGGGGAAAGGACGTGCATGCAAGAAAGACCGACATGGC
>DBWN01000205.1:4583-5901 GCA_002308935.1 Bacteroidales bacterium UBA1237
AATATAAGGATGTGCATTGAGGAACACGGAGGAGAGTACCATTTCCAGAGTAGAGTTGAGGACGTATCACGTCTTAAGAGCGGTGTTTATAATGTAAAGGTAGTCGACTCCAATGGTGAAAAACCCAAGAAGGTGACATACAAAGCGAATGCTGTAATTCTTGCTACCGGTCATTCAGCTCGTGACATCTATGAGATGGCGTCTGCCAAAGGATGGACCCTTGAAGCGAAAGGTTTTGCGATGGGAGTGAGGGTTGAGCATCCGCAGTCCCTTATCAACCAGATGCGCTATCGTGGCCAGTGGGAACCCGGATTCCCTGCTGCAGAGTACAGTTTCGTGGAGCAAGTCCTCGGTGATGGACCTGATGGGGAACAGGTCGAAAGGGGAGTGTTCTCTTTCTGCATGTGCCCCGGAGGCATACTCGTTCCTTCTTCGACTGAACCCGGAACGACCGTCCTCAACGGCATGTCGAATTCCGCAAGAAACTCCAAGTGGGCAAACGCCGGTGTGGTTGTTTCGATAGAACCCGGTGATGAACCCGAGAAATACCATGCTGACGGCGCTTTCAGCCTTCTCAATTTCCAGCATGATGTCGAGAAGAGCATGTATGATTGGGTCGCGGCGCAACGCAAACCCGACGGGACACCTTATAATCCTATGGCTGCACCTGCCCAGAGGATGGTGGATTTCTGCGAAGAGCAGATTTCTGAAGATCTCCCTGCAACATCATATCATCCAGGAGCTGTTTCTGCTCCTCTGCATGAGCTTCTTCCCAAGCACATTTCAGAAAGGCTGCAGCAGGCTTTCCCTGCAGTCAACCTGCATACCATGAGGGGATATTACACCAACGATGCCCTTCTTCTCGGAGTTGAATCAAGAACGTCCTCTCCTATCAGGATGACCAGGGATGACAATTACCAGAGCCCTGAAGCTCCCGGTGTATTCCCTTGCGGAGAAGGTGCAGGATACTCGGGAGGAATCGTCTCTTCAGCAATAGACGGAATCAACTGCGCCTTGGCTGCTGCAAGGTTCCTTAGAGGGGAAGAGCAGGAAAAGGAGCAAGAGACCTCAGAAGAATAGACTCTGAATACATCTATATGTCGGGCTGATTCTTGTTTTCTCAAGTCGGCCCTTCTTTTTTGTTTTTCTCATGGGTTATCCTAAACATTTTTATTGATTTTCTCAAATATTGGCGGACAAAGTTTGTTTCTCTTCAAAAACTTCATAACTTTGCATTCGCATGGTTTCGCCATCAAATACTCTTCCGACTGTGTCCAGATAATGCAGGCACAGCGGCGAAGCCGTTCTACCAATTGAA
>DBWN01000154.1:0-2663 GCA_002308935.1 Bacteroidales bacterium UBA1237
TCGGTACTTGCTACTTGTACTTTCCTCAGTCTTTTCAATGATCTCTCTTGGTGCGCTTGAGGGTTTCAAAAACCACGTTTTTTCAAGCGCGGATTGCAAAGGTACGGACTTTTTTTAAATCTGCAAACTTTTCTCGGGATTTTTTCAAAAAAAATCACAATTTCAACCATACCTATTAATATATATGAAGCCCCATGCCGATTTTTGAGACTCATGTATGCTCAAAATGCGAAAAAGATAACGGGCAGGTCTTTCATGTCCCCTACCCGTTACAAGTGCTTTACGAAGAATCCCGCTATTTCTTGTTTAGAGCTATTCTCGCTTTCAATTCCCAAGAGCGGATTTTGTCCTTGTAGTAATTATTGGCGTTGACTTTCTGGACATCGAGTGATCCGTCCGAATTGCTGTCCCAGCGGCGGCAGTTGTACATTACGTCATACAATCTGCCGATCTGGTACTCCCTGCTGACGCGAAGGCCTACTGCGTAGTCTTCACCATACTTGGTGGGAGGGAAGTTGAGGGTCTTCAGAAGAGGAGTGTAAAAACCTCTCGGCGCTCCGAGACCGTTTATCCTTAGGGCATTGTTCCTTCCGTTGTCAGGAGTCCACTCCTTATGGTCGATAACCCCCGGAGGGATCGGATTGAGGTCGAAGTCCGTCAACTGGTATGTTCCAACTACCATAGCGCAGTTCTGGCTGTAGAAAGCGTCAACGAAGCGCTGGACTACTCCATCGTCACTATAGAGGTCGTCAGAGTCCAGCTGAAGTGCGAATTTACCGCACTTGGGATGGTGAAGGGCGGAATTCCAGTTCCCGCCGATACCGTGCCAAGTCTTGTCCTGGGCGATATAGACAAGACGGGGATCGTCAGCGAAGCTCTTTATAACATCGACAGTACCGTCATCTGAATTGTCGTCAACAACAATGACATTGTATTTGAAAGTGGTCTTCTGCTGAAGAGCCGACTTGATGGCTGATGCGATGGTCCTGACCCTGTTCTTGCAGGGAATCACCACTGACGCTTCATATTCGAACTCCTCCTCGCTGAACTTCACGTCCTTGAACACAGGCTCAAGATACCCGCCTATCGCCTTTAGGTGAGAGGTACAGGCCTTTTCCATTTCGATCTGTGAAGCCCTGTTGCGGGGATCCACATAATCGAAAAGTTTTTCGCCGGATTTCCTCGTGTCCGTCTCCACATCATAATAGAGGTACTCACTGATATGCTCGATCGCGCCGATTCTGGACGCACGGAGCCTAAGGTCGTATTGTCCTGCAGCCTTATAATCTTCATCCATTCCGGCTACCGCCTCCTTCAAGGCGGAAGTCCTGTAGATAAGGACTGACCCGAAGTCGAAATCATCCCTGAGAGCACCCACCTGGTAGTCTATGACCGGAGCCTCGGTCCTCTTTCCGTCCGCCTCATTGAAGTGGTCGGCATATACCATTGCGGCGCCGGTATCATCTGCTATCGAAAGCATCCTTTCCAAGGAGTACTGTCCGAAGCTCAGTGCTGTATATTTAAGATAAATGAGAGTATATTCTGAAGTCGCGTTCGCGGCGATTTTCCTGACTGCGTCAGTGCTGCGTACCGAAGTGGTGGGGATTGACACCGTTCCGGGGATATCCCCTTCGGAAGCCCCTTCCTCACGAAGAAGGCAGATCTTTCCGACTATATCTTCGCCCTTCAGGGCTGAAACCGTCCTCTCAACCTGAGAGACGCTCTGCATAGGTACAAAACAATCTAATCTTTTCATCGACTATAATAATAAAAGGTATTGCCGCCCTCCGGAGACACTACTCTCTGGAAGGCGGAACAAATTAACGGAGTTTCGGGAAAAAATCCTACAGGCTGAAGAAGATTTGTGCAGAATAAGGGCAGGCTCAGAATTCGATTTTGTTCCCCTTTTTCTTCAGCATGTCATATACTGCTCGGTTGAACCTGTACTTGATGACCTTGCGGGACCAACCTTTGGGCTTGGGAGCGGGCTCTTCCTTTTCTTCGAAAAGAGCTTCAATGGGCTTTCTGACGAGGCCTTTCCCCCTCGGGCTGAATGAATCCTCTTTTGCAGAAATATAAGCGTTGAAGGACGGTGCAGAAAAAGGTGGATTGATTTTGATTTCGTCTTTGGAGTACAAATCCCCGCTTTCATCCCGGTCAGAAGGTTTTTCAGTGCTCTCGAGAAGCCCCAACGAAAGAAGCTTCTTTTGGAAGTTCCCCCTGTCGAACTTGCGTTCAAGAATGGTCTCATAAAGATGCTGAAGGCTGGGAATGGTGAACTCCTCCCCCATCAGTTCGAATCCGATAGGCTCGAAGCATATCGCTCTCCGCAGATATTCCCTGGCCGCTTTGTAAATGTCAAGGTGATCGAACGCCAAGGCAGGCAGATCACTGACAGGGAACCACCGGGCTTCCTGAGCGTCATCTCCGCCCCTCACTTCCTGTTTCATCACAAGAGCCACGAAAGCGATGGTTATGGTCCTCTCCCTGGGATCTCTGTGAACTCCGGAGAAAGTTCCGAACTCCTCAAGATATGATGCCACGAAGCCGGTCTCTTCATGCAGTTCTCTGAAAGCGCCTTCCTTAGCGGTTTCATTCATCTTAAGGAAGCCTCCCGGTAATGCCCACATGCCCTTATAAGGATCCACTCCCCTTCTTATAAG
>DBWN01000154.1:2818-3809 GCA_002308935.1 Bacteroidales bacterium UBA1237
CCGCAAATATAGGTCAAAAAACGATGATTTTCGAGTATATTATGTAAAAACTACATAAAATATTTTGTTATGTAAATTTTACATACTATCTTTGTGTCGGAATTACATAGCAAGTCAAACACAAAAACACCACGAAAATGGAAAACACACAGACTCCTTCAAAAACCAAAGTACACAACGTGATCATTCTTGACCGTAGCGGATCTATGCATTCTATCCGCGAAGCAGCGATCAGCGGCTGCAATGAAGTGATTTCTGCAGCCAGGATCGCAAAGGAAAAATTCTCTCACACCATGGACCAGATGATCTCGGTGATTCTGTTCGACAGTACAGGCATCGACACCCTGGCCTGGGACTCAGACCCGATGTCAACTCCTCTTCTCACACATGAAACTTACATCCCGGGAGCGGCCACTCCCCTTTACGATGCAGTGGGGATAACACTTGTCCGTCTTGAAAGGCAGATAGCGTCCCAGGGAGAAGACGAATCCGTCATTGTGACGATCATAACTGACGGATATGAGAACGCCTCAAGGGAATACTCCGGAAGGGCTATCAAGGGTATGATTGACAATCTCAGGGCAAAAGGATGGTCTTTCGCCTACATGGGCGCTGACCATGACGTGGAAAGGGTCGCGTCAAGCATTTCCATCTCGAACACGATACGTTTCGAGAAGAGCAGGCGCGGCACAATGGACATGTTCGAAAAGGAGAGGAGAGCGAAGGAAAGGTATTGGGAAAAACTGGACCGCATGAAAAGAGAGGAGCCCTATATCTCCAAGGAAGAAAAGATTGAGCGCTACCGCCTATTCTCAGATGAGTACCTGGACGAATCCAAGAAATAAAGCACTGCAAATCCTAATAGATGAGCGGTTCCGCCTCAAGGGGCGGGGCCGCTTTCCTCTTGACATTCATCGGGCTGATTCACTATTCAGTCTTGATGTCAGCATCCCAGATGACATGGCTCCTGTTCAGCGGAACAGTCTTGACC
>DBWN01000154.1:3871-7381 GCA_002308935.1 Bacteroidales bacterium UBA1237
AGTTCCTGGGCAAGTTTTGAAGATATGATGCCCAGTCTCTTAGTTGTCGGATCCAATATCCTGTCCAGGATCTCGTTCTCACGATCAAAGTCCCTGATTGATGAAACCTCCCGGAAATATCTCCCAAGCTCTTCCCTGTATCGTCCAAGATCCTTGAAAAATATCCCCTCCGGGTGTTTGAGGAAAAGAATGAACACCGCCTTCAGTGAAGGAGACAGACGCATCTCAATCTTGAGTCCGGGGTCAAGAAACAACCTGTAATCACTGGTGATATACACATTTTTGACAGCGCCTTCCAAATCCGGATGCCACTCCTTTCCCAACTCTTCAAGAGCCGAAGTAGCCTTTCCGACAAGTGAAAGAAGCTCTTTGGCAGAACCCCACTCAGAGGAAGAATACTCCACTTCATCAAGCACCCACTCCCTCCAGGAAGAGTCTCCCTCAGAACCCTTCCCGGCGATGCCGAATGCCCAAAGCAATGCATCAAGGGCTATGTCTGCCTGAAAAGCGCCGACTTCCATTGAACGTTCTTTTGTACAAATTTCGGATTTATGCTTATTCTCTGCAAGGGCTGAAGAGAAATAAGCCCCATCCCGGTGAAGGGACAGGGCAAACCAAAAAGTTTCAAATCGATTGAGCTTATTATTCAGGAACAACCCATCCGAAGTTCTGCTCCATCGGAACTTCTGTGTTCAACAGGATAACGTTGTAAGGGACAGGGAACAAGGTCCACTCAGGGAGAGTCCTGTTGGCGAAAGTCTCGGGCATGATCTCAGCGCTGAAAGTGTGAGTTTCAAGATGTTTCTTCACGACTGCGTTTTCGCCTTTGCTGCTCTGTCCACCCTTACCGAAGCGCATGAGGGTAGGCCAACGCATTTCCTCCCATGCAAGCTCACGTGCACGCTCGTCGAGGATGACCTCAAGGTCAACTTCGCCAGCGGAGTAGAGTTTCTTGGCTTGGGAACGTGAACGGACTGCATTGATGTCTTCAGCAGCACCGGAAGCGTTACCGCTACGGAGTTTTGCCTCAGCGCGAAGGAGATAAGTCTCAGCGGAACGGGCGATGTACCAGTCACGACCGAACTGATTCACGTAAGGGGCGCCCATTGAGGAGCAGTGTGAAAGGTTCCATCCCCAAAGGTCCTGAGTAGTATACTTGCAGGATACACGAGCATGATATCCCTTGTCAGCGAGCATCTCCTTGGTGGTTTTTTGGAGATAACGGGGGCTGTCCATATCCATGACTACAGGTGTCCAGAGAACAATCTCAGAGTTACGGTCATCATCAGCGAATTCTCCCCTCCAGACATACTCATCAGCATAGTCCATTGTGGCGATCATTCCCCAAGATCCTGTAAGGTGAACACCGAGTTGCTTTCCAGGGAACCTGTCACCATCCATTCTGCCCTTCCAAGGGCCTCCGTTCGGTTCGCCTGCAGCATATTCAGGAGACCATGAAGCATCTCGGAATGCAGGGCCGCAAGTGACTCCGAAAGAGTTCATCGAGCCGCCGAACTGCGCACGCTTCTCATACGAAGGCTGGACATAGACCATCAAAGACTCAGTATTGCCGTTTGCGCCGTACGCTACATTACCGATCTGGAAAAGATCCCAGAAAGTGTTTCCGTCAGGCTGATAACGAGGTACGCCGTTGTCAGGAATGCCTGCGGGCTGTGTACCGTTCTCACTACGGGAACCGAAACGCTTGGTCATTAGAGGATACTTGGAAATTACAGCATCGGCATAGCTTATAGACTTGGTGAAATCAGCATTGTTTCCAGTCTCAATTCCACGGGCAAGATAAGCCTCTGCAAGGAAATGGTTTACAACGCCCTTCGCCACTCGGCCGGACTCCTTAGGATACTCAGGAAGGCCAGGGAGAGCAGCCTCAAAGCACTTGATCGCATAATTATAAGTCTCCTCACGGGTAGAACGCTCGTAGTCGAACTTCAGTTCTGTTCCGAGGTTCTCCTGGATAGGGACGCCACCGAAAAGTTCTGCAAGACGAAGGTATGCCCATCCCTTGAAGAAGTTCGCCTGACCTGAAAGGTATCCCTCTTCTTCTGCAGAAAGGCCTTCAATCACATTGAGCCCTTCGAAAACAAGGTTTGAATAGGCGGCCAATTGATACAAAGAGGTCCAAGCTGAGTTGAAGCTACCGTTTGTTGTCTGAAGTGACCAGAAGTTGCTGAATGCTCCTGCAGCTCCTGTTCCACGAGTACCTCCAAGAAGGTCGGATCCGTCTCCCTTGAGGAAGTTCGATGCACCGTCTCCACCGCCGGCGAAACCATTGTTGATGGAGTTCATAAGATCGAACTTGGTATAGCACCTTACGAGAGCGGCATCAATCTGAGCAGCTTTCTCGAAAGCGTTCTCGATCGTATAGACGGTCTTGGGCTCCTCTGTCAGGAATTCCTTGTCACTCACACAGGAGTTAATGGCAGGGACAACAGCGACAAGACCCATCACAAGATATAATGACTTTTTCATATTCGAAACCTGTTTTTAGAATCTAACGTTGAGACCGAAAGTATAGGTCCTTCTAAGCTGCTGGCTGTAAGGGTTACGGACCTCAGGATCAGAGTACTTCCAACCGGGAGCGATGAAGAAGAGGTTGTTTCCGGAAACATAGACTGATGCGGAAGAGAGGCCGATCTTGGAAACTATGTTACGAGGAATCGTATAGGAGATGTTGACATCCTGCAGACGTACGAAGCCGTAGTTGGCGATGTAAGTGGGGTTACCACCGACGTTGAATGCCTTAGGGTACTTGGTGCTGGGATTCTCAGCGGTCCAGTAAGGGTGATCAACTGAGTTGAGGTACATCATTCCTTCACTGTAGGCAAGGAGAGCGGGATTGTTCTGGGCTTTTCCGAACTTACCTGCGGAGAAGACACCGTTGAACATGACATACAAGCTCCAATTCTTCCATGAGAAATTGGAATTGAGGCTCATTCTGAAAGCTTCCTGGCCATAACCGAGGATCTTGCGGTCTTCAGGTGTGATCTTTCCGTCTCCATCAATGTCTTCGTTCATCATGTCACCAGGTACTGCACCATTGGCTGCCATATACTCAGTATCAGTAGTCTGGACGATACCTATGTTATGATATCCGTAAATGACGTTAAGAGGTTTTCCGAAGAAACGGAGATTGACGATATCATCTTCCTCATCACCACCGTAGAGTTCAACAAGCTTGTTGCGGTTCATGGTGAAGTTCAACGTAGCATCCCAACGTACATCCTTGCTCTGAAGGATATTATAACGGAGTGTGGACTCGATTCCCCAGTTGTCCACCCTACCCATGGTTGCCTGCTGAGTAGTAAGACCGGAAGTCATGACGGGAATGGTACGGTTGAAAATCTGATCAGTGGTCTTTGACTTGTAAGCGTCGACTTCCCAATGGAGTTTACGGTTGAAAAGATCAACCTCGAAACCACCGTTCCAAGAAGTTGTTGTCTCCCATCCGAGATCAGGGTTTGCAAGACGGGTCATAGACTCTCCGAAATG
>DBWN01000077.1:0-1126 GCA_002308935.1 Bacteroidales bacterium UBA1237
TGGGCGAATCCCAGGTTGTTGCCGTCACCGTTGAGGGCGAGGTCGAACTCACCGTTGCGGAATGCGGCCTCTGCGGGGAACATCTGCTCCTGAGCCTCGGCCTTCTTGGGCTGAAGGTAGAATTTATTGTAGCACAGTATGATGGCTCCGATGGCCAAAAGCGCACCGAGGCATCCCCAAATCAATTTCTTGTTCTCGTTGAAGAAGGTCTCGACTGCTGATACCCTTTCTTCAACCTTTTCCTGCTGGAGCTTCTCCTGCTCCTTGAGGTCCTGTTTCTTTGCCATATTATCTTTAATTTTTTGTATTATCGTTTATGACCGGAAAACCAAGGTCCGGCGAATAGTCTGCAAAAGTAGGAATTTTTGTGCAATCAAGCAACATCATCTTTCAAAACCGTTCTCTTTTGGCCTCTTCCGCAGCGTATCCTGAATATTTGTCCGGTGTTGGAGAAAAAGTGTCCGGAACGTAGGAAAGAGTTTCCTCTTCGTTCCAAAAATCCTTATCTTTGCTTCATGGCAACTTTATCCAGGATAGTAGTTCAGGATTTCAGGAACATAGCTCTCGGGGAGATCAGCTTCTCTCCGAACATCAACTGCATTTCCGGGAACAACGGGGAAGGGAAGACCAATCTGATGGACGCGATCTGGTACCTTTCCATGTGCAAGAGCGCATTCTCGTCTTCCGACAAGTATAATTTCCGGCATGGAACGGATTCTTTCTCACTCAGCGGAACATACAATATGGACTCTGGTGCCGTCAGCACTTTCTCAATGAAAGTGACTGCCGGAGGAGAGAAGAGACTCAGGCGTGATGACAAGCCTTACCCCAGGATTTCAGAGCATATCGGGGAACTGCCGATAGTGATGGTCTCTCCGTCCGATACTGTTCTGGTGAGCGACAGCGGTGAAGAGCGCAGGAAATTCCTCAACGCTGTCCTTTCGCAGCTTGACAGGGAGTATCTTTCCGCCGTTCAGCAGTACAACCGTCTTCTCCTTCAGAGGAACCGCCTTCTCAAAGAGGCCGACCCTGACTGGTCGCTTCTGGATGTCTTCGGAATGAGGATGGAACCTCTCGCCAGGACGATCCACGAATCCAGGAAGAAATTCACAGAAAGCCTTGCTCC
>DBWN01000077.1:1166-2936 GCA_002308935.1 Bacteroidales bacterium UBA1237
CATATTCTTCCGACCTTGAAGGACGCTCCCTTTCTGACGTTCTTCTCTCCCATAGGGACAGGGACCTTGCACTCCGTTACACTACGGCGGGAGTACATCGCGACGACCTCGAGTTCACTTTGGGCCCCCATCCCATCAGAAGATGCGGCTCCCAGGGTCAGCAGAAATCCTTTCTGGTAGCACTGAAGTTCGCCCAGTATGAAATAATGAAGGAAGGGTACGGATTTCCGCCGATGCTCCTTCTGGATGACGTGTTCGACAAACTGGACCTGGGCAGGATCTCCAATCTTCTTGAGATGGTTGCTGGATCCGAATTCGGGCAGATCTTCATAACCGACAGCAACAAGGTGAGGCTCCGTTCCATAGTGGACGGCATCACCACCGATAGGGCATACATAGAAACGGTTGACGGGACATTCACAAGGGAGGCTTAGCGGATATGGAGAAGTACGGAGACGGGGGAATAAAGATATCCCGGAAGAACGCGATCGGGATGGATGAACTCATCCACCAGTATATCCTTGAGATGAAACTCGCGGCAGGAGTTGACCGCCAATTGATATTCGGGGCGTGGGACAAGGTGTCCGGAGCCGGAATGTACACGACCGGCAAGTTCTTCCGTGACGGTGTCCTCCATGTGAAGCTCTCTTCCTCGGTCGTACGCTCCTCCCTCTCTTTCAGGAAGAACGATATCCTCAAAGCCCTCAATGATGAACTGTCCAAAGAAGAATTGTTCACCGGAAAGCAGGAAGGGGGACCGGTGAAGGACATAATAATGAGATGAAGCGCCGATACTCCGGCGGAAGCATAAAGACGTACTGAAATGGAAACCTCACAGAACGGAAACAGGAAAATAAAGATAGTAGCCGACAGCGGCATACCTTTCTTGAAAGGGGTATTCGAGCCTTTCGCTGATATAGTCTACATTGAAGGCGGAGCCATACGTAAAGAGGACCTCATGGACGCTGACGCCCTCATGACGAGGACCCGCACCAAGTGCGACAAGGATCTTCTGGAAGGAACCCCGGTCAAGATCATTGCGACCGCCACAATAGGTACCGACCATATCGATCTGCCTTGGTGCGACAGCGCCGGAATACTTGTCCGGAACGCACCCGGATGCAATGCCGGTGGAGTAATGGAGTACGTCTTCTCCGCTCTGTATGGTACAGCGGCCAGAAAGTCCATCAACCTCTCAGGCAAGACCCTTGGTATAATCGGTGTCGGAAATGTCGGGAAGAAAGTCCTTCACATGTTCCGTTACCTTGGTTTCACTGTCCTTCAGTGCGACCCTCCAAGAGCTGCTGCAGAAGGGGATTTCCAGTTCTGTTCCCAGGACTATCTTCTTGAGAACTCGGATATTGTGACAATGCATGTGCCCCTTGATGAGACAACCCGCGGAATGTGCAACGAGGAATTCTTCAAGAAGATGAAGGACGGGACCATTTTCATCAACGCGTCCCGTGGCGAGATTGTGGATGAGGACGCTCTCCTTTCCAATATCGACCGTCTGGGCCCCGTTATCATCGACACCTGGAAGAATGAGCCTGACATCAACCGTGCTCTCATGGACAAAGTCTATATAGCGACACCTCATATCGCAGGTTATTCTTATCAGGGCAAACAGAACGGTACGGCCGCCGCAGTAAGGAGTGTGGCTCATTATTTCGGGATTACAGAACTATATGAGTTCTTCCCGCCGACCGACGTTCCGGAACACGAGGCGATAAAACTCGACCTCCGCGGAAAAACACAAGGAGAAATTGCTGC
>DBWN01000256.1:0-1496 GCA_002308935.1 Bacteroidales bacterium UBA1237
GCCTGGGTACTGATGCAGAGCAGATCAATGCCGTATGATATTTCAGTACCTGTTCTTGATGAATACGGGACTCCTCTTTCCAGAAGGAAGACGATGTCAAGCACTGATGCCAAACCTGATTATACGGGTGCATTGCGGCAGACCCCCGAAGGGGATTATGCCGTAACTGGCTTGTATGAGAGTGTTGACGGGGAATCCCGTGAAATGCGGGTCAATAAAGGTATGAAGGTGGCTGTCAAAGTGGACGGCTGGCCCAGAGGCGAGGCCTACCCTAGCGGCAGAATAGTGGATGTGCTGGGAGAGATGGGTAAGAACGACACCGAGATGCATGCCATTCTCGCCGAGTACGGCCTTCCTTACAGGTTTGAGCCTGAGGTTGAGAACGCTGCGGATTCCATCTCCGACGAGATCACTGAAAAAGACCTCAAGGGAAGAAAGGATTTCAGGAAGACTCTGACCTTCACAATCGACCCTGCGGATGCCAAGGACTTCGATGACGCTCTGTCATTCAAGCCTCTTGATAACGGCAATTTCGAAGTGGGCGTACATATAGCGGATGTTTCCTATTATGTCAAACCTGGAACCCCGGTGGACAAGGAGGCCCAGGCGAGAGGCACTTCCGTATATCTGGTGGACAGGACCGTGCCGATGCTTCCCGAGAAACTTTCCAACAAACTGTGCTCTCTCCGTCCCGGAGAAGACAAACTCACATTTTCGGCGGTGTTCGAGATAACGCCAAAGGGCAAGGTCTTCAACCAATGGTTCGGAAGGACCATAATCAATTCGGACTACCGTTTCGCTTATGAGACCGCGCAGCAGATAATAGATGCCGGAGAGGAGGCATACAAGATGGATCTCAGAGGCGGAACTGATGGCGTCGGTGTCGACTCGGACAAGGCGATGAAAGACGGGGTGCTTACCGGTTGTGTCATTCCGAATGAACTCAAAGAAGCCATCCTCAAGCTTTGGGGTATTGCGTCCATACTCCGTCAGAACCGCTTCAAGGCCGGTGCCGTTTCGTTTGAGCGCCCTGAGATGAAAGTGGATGTGGATGAAGACGGCAAACCCATAGGTGTTCACCAGCACATTTCCAAAGAAGCCAACTGGCTTATTGAAGAGTTCATGCTGCTGGCGAACCGTTCCGTCGCCGAGTTTATCGCTACCGGAGGGAAGATGGACGGCAAGGCGAGAAAAGACGCCAAGACTTTCGTTTACCGTATCCATGATGAGCCGAATTCGGAAAAGCTACAGAATCTTGGCTCATTCGCAAGGAACTTCGGATATCAACCCAAGTTCGGTCAGGGCCGGGAGGTCGCCCATCAGCTGAATTCATTGTTGGATTCTGCAAGGGAGAAACCTGAGTTCATGCCGCTTGAAATGCTTGCGCTGAGGGCAATGGCCAAAGCCTGCTACAGTACTGAAAACATCGGCCACTATGGACTGGCCTTCAACTTCTATACTCATTTCACTTCCCCTATCAGACGTTACCCTGACAC
>DBWN01000256.1:1530-6151 GCA_002308935.1 Bacteroidales bacterium UBA1237
TATTATGAGGAGCAGTGCGTACATGCCTCGGACAGGGAAGTGCTTGCCGCTAACGCTGAAAGGGATTCCATCAAGTACAAGCTTGTGGAGTTCATGGAGGATAAGGTAGGGCAGGAGTTTGACGGCCATATCTCCGGGCTCACTCAATGGGGAATCTATGTTGAGATAGAACCTACGAAGATTGAGGGGATGGTGTCGCTCATGGGAATCGGAGGTGATTACTATGAGTTCGATGAGGATGAATATGTCGTAAGGGGCAATTACACCGGTAAGGTGTTCAGGTTGGGAGATCCGGTAAGGATCAAGGTCAAGTCAACCAATCTTGAACAAAGACTTCTTGATTATGCGCTCGTCACAAGCGAACCTGAGCAGGAAGAGCCGAGAAGGGGCGATAGGGCTGAAAGACCTTCACGCCCTCGCGCCAAGGTTCCGGAGAAGAGTCCTAAGAAGGCGAAATCTTCGAAATCTCCTTCTCCGAAAGCGACAAAGGCCAAGAAAGGAAGGTAGAGCCTTCCCATACAGACCATAACGGGCGATTCCTGAAAAGGGACCGCCCATTTTGTTGATACAGCCGAATATCTAGTCCAGAATCTGTCCGGCGGCGTTCTTCGTGTCCACCTTCTCGATTATCTTTTCGAGAATTCCTTCTTCGTTGAAAATGAAAGTCCTTCTTAGGGTTCCCATGGTGACCTTGCCGTACATCTTTTTCTCTCCCCATGCGCCGAAAGCTTGAAGCATCTGGGTGGAAGGGTCAGACAGGAGAGTGAAAGGAAGGGAATATTTCTCCTTGAAATTCTTATGGGATTTCTCGCTGTCCTTGCTGACACCAATGATATTGTATCCCGCCTCAGAGAGATTCTCATAACGGTCCCTAAGGCTGCAAGCTTCAGCAGTGCATCCGGAAGTGTTGTCCTTGGGGTAGAAATAAATGACGGTCTTTTTGCCGTTTCCGATAAGGTCGGCCGATTTGACTATGTTCCCGTTCTCGTCCTTGACTTCGAATTCGGGCATCTTGTCTCCGATGTTGAGCATATGTGTAGGGTGATGGTTCTTTTTCACACAAAGGAAAGGATTTCTTGCCGGAATGACAAGAACCGTGGATATGCAGAAAACGACTTTATCTGTAGAGTTCCTTCAGTACGCTGAGAGAACGGACATTGATTCTGGATTCTGTGTGGTATTCCAGATAACTCAGTACCTCTTCGCATATCGCGTTCCTTTCTTCTCCTGTAAGAGGGATAAGCATCGCCGAAGGGAAATCAGATTGCAGGAATTCTTTCACCTTTGCGAAATCGTCCCTGACGAAAGGCGCTATTCCCTCAACGGTCGGGCTGAAGCCAAGCGCTCCGGAAAGCTCTAGAAGGAAGTTTATATGGAAGTTTGAGTAATTTCCCTCCAGAGCGTCCAGAAGAAGTATCTGTGAAAGACACCAGTCGAAGAATCCTTCTTCTTTCTCTCCATCTTTTACGGTCCTGTACAGCACCTCGCTCATGAACATCGTGATGGAATTCTTCCTCATGTTGTTGCGTATTCCGATGAGCGGATTTGTGCTGGAGAAGGAATATGCCTTCCATAGTGTCGATTTGGGATTCTCGACGACAGTGGCTTCAAGAATGTTCAGAGGAAGGAACAGGGACATGGTCGTCCTTTTCCCGATCTTGACCAGGAAACTTCTTCTTCCGAATTCTCTAGACAGAGTGTGAAGCACCACCGAACTTTCACCGAACTTGGTGTAAGCAAGTACAATGAGTTGGGTCGGGGTCTTCATGTTTTAACTGAAAGTCTGAGAGGGGGATTATTTCTCTGAAGAGGGATTGTCTCCCAACAGATAGGCGGCCATCTTCCTCATGGCTTTCCCTCTATGGGAAATGGCGTTCTTCTGCTCTTCGGAAAGCTGGGCAAGAGTAATCATACCTATATTCTTGACCAGGCCGTCCGCATCCGGCTCAAGGCTGAATGAGGAGCCTTCCGGAAGGGGTTGGGCAGCATCGGCAGGTATCATGTCTGGAATGAAAATCGGGTCATATCCGAATCCGTTCGTGCCTTTTTTCACCAGTCCGATCTTTCCGTCAAGCTGTCCTTCGAAGAAATGCGGTGTCCCGTCGATCATAAGGGTGACCACTGTGCGGAAATGCGCCCTGTAAGTGGCGTGGACAGTGTTTACTCCGTATTCTCTGGCACGTGAAGCCTCCTTCATCATGCGAGCCATTTCCGAGAGGAGTTTGTCCATGTTCGCTTCGAAGTTGTGCTCTTCACCGGCGTATCTTGCGGAATAGATTCCAGGAGCCCCGTTCAGAATCTCTACTTCAAGTCCGGAGTCGTCAGCAAGGCTGTCCATGGAATATTTGTCATATATGTATTTGGCCTTGATAAGGGAATTGGCCATCAGGGATGTTCCTGTTTCCTCTATGTCCTCGGTCATCCCGAGATCTGCAGGAGTGATTATTTCAAAGTCGTCGCCCAGGATTTCTTGAGCCTCACGCAGTTTCCCCTTATTGCCCGTTGCAAAAGTTATCTTCATAAAAACTGCTATTTAAATAAACTGTTAATACTAAAACCGCTGCAAAGGTACTCTTTCTCTTTGGAATCGCAATAATTTGCTAATTTTGTATCGTTTAAGACGCTTGGCACGGCCCTTGCGGAGAAGAAAATGCCCCCGGATCCCCATTATTTGCAGCCGCGGAGCGCTGAAAATGAACATGAAAAGAATAACTATACTTTTGACAATCGTCGCCATTTCCGCTGCAGCGGTGACGGCTTCCGCCCAGTCCAAGAACTTCAAGATGGGCCAATGGGTTGAAATCAACAACGCCATACTCAAAGAACTTGACGCATCCTATGTGGATTCACTCCCTCTCTCCAGGATAGAAAGAGTCGGGATAGACGCCATGTTGGACAATCTGGATCCCTATACCCAATATATTCCCGAGGAGGAAGAGGAAGATCTCCAGATGATGATCAACAAAGCCTACGGAGGAATCGGGGCTGTCATCTACAAACCGGAAAAAGACGGGAATGTCATAATCAACGAGCCCTACATGAACTCACCTGCTTACAAGAACAATCTTGTCTGCGGAGATGAGATTCTGGAGATTGACGGGGTTTCAGTTCATGGTCTTGAAGCTTCACAATGCAGTGACAATATGAAGGGCAAACCCGGTACTACGGTCCATTTCAAGGTGAAGAAAGTCCGTACCGGAGAAATCGTCGAGATCGATGTCACCAGGGAGAGGATCCATCTTCCGGATGTCGAGTATGCCGGAATGTTAAATGACACTACGGGATATATACTTCAGACCGGATTCACCAGCAATGTCTCCGCTGACGTTAGGAACGCCTTCCTCAAGCTCAAGAACCAGGGCATGAAGAAACTTGTCCTTGATTTGAGAGGAAACGGAGGCGGACTGATGTCAGAGGCGATCAACATCGTTTCCCTTTTCGTCCCCAAGGGCTCTCTGGTCGTGTCCCAGAAGGGAAAGAAAGATGCAGAGGTGGTCGAATACCGTACTGAAACGGAGCCTGTGGATACCGAAATCCCTATCATCGTCCTGGTTGACGGAAGCAGCGCTTCTTCTTCAGAGATCGTGACCGGTGCACTTCAGGATCTGGACAGGGCGACCGTGATGGGAAAGAGGACATACGGAAAGGGACTTGTCCAGGTTATCCGTCCTCTCCCGTACAATGGCCAGCTCAAAGTCACTATAGCCAAGTATTATACTCCTTCAGGACGCTGTGTCCAGGCTATTGATTACTCGAGCCGCAATGAGGACGGAAGTGTGGGACATATCCCTGATTCCCTTACCAAGGAGTTCAAGACCCTTCACGGAAGGACCGTACGTGACGGTGGTGGTATAACTCCCGATGTCGAAATCGATGTCCCCGCTTACAGCCGTCTTGTCTACTCACTGGTGCTCAATGGAATAATTGAGCAGTATTCCATCGAGTTCGCACGCAAGCATGCCTCCATTCCAGCAGTCGAAGACTTCCATTTCACTGAATTCGATGACTTCGTGGAGTATGCCAAGAAGAGGGACTTCGATTACCGTTCAAGCGCCAAGACTCTCTATGACCAGATGAAGAGGGAACTACAGAGGGATGGACTTGCCGACAATGTCAAGGACCAGCTTGAAGCACTGGACAAGGTTATCGATATGGACAAGGAACAGTTCCTTCGTCTGAAGAAAGATGAGATCATTCCTTGGATTGAGGAGGAGATTGCCGTCAGATATTATTACCAAGAGGCCGGAATACAGGTAAGGGTCAAGTATGATGAGCAGTTGAAGGCCGCTCTGACAAAACCCATGATCGAAGTCTAAGGTCTCTGTACCGGCAAAGACAAAAATACGGAAGCCCTGTCGCAATGACGGGGCTTCTGCTGTAATGATATTTCGCAGCGGCTGACGAATGGCGGCCGCGTGTTTCTCTAAATGAAGATGTAGCGTAGTACGAACAGTACCGCCAGGACCCACATTGTTATTGAGATGTCTTTGAATTTGCCTGCGATCGCGTGCATTATCACATATGCTATGACACCGATCAGGATACCGTCAGAAATTGAATAGGCCAGAGGCATCAGAGCGATTGTAAGGAATGCGGGGATGCTCTTGCAGAAGTCGTCCCA
>DBWN01000256.1:6252-8820 GCA_002308935.1 Bacteroidales bacterium UBA1237
GAGAAAGCGGTGAGACCGGTACGGCCGCCGGCGCCTACTCCCGATGCGCTCTCAACATAGGTGGTAGTGGTTGAAGTTCCGAGGCATGCTCCGCAAACGGTAGCGATGGAGTCGGCCATGAACATCTTGTCGATTCCTTCTACCTGCTCTCCCTTGGTGGTGAGGCCTGCACTCTGTGAAACTCCGATGATGGTTCCCATTGTGTCGAACATGTCGATGAAGAGGAAGGTCAGGACAACTACCAGCATGTCCCAAGTGAAGATATGGGAGAACTGGAATTTGCAGAAGATGGGGCCTATGCTGTCGGGGAGTGACATGAACATGGCCTTTCCTGTCTCAGGATTACGTACAAGGCTTGTCACGGCTTCACCTGTGGCGGGATCCTTGATCACCAGTCCGAGAATTGCGGAGAGGAGGATACCGATGAGGATGCCTCCCTTGACTTTCAGCATGACGAGACCTCCGGTTATCACAAGACCGATGATACCGACAAGAGCTTTGCCCTTGGTGAGCTCACCGAGAGTGACGAGGGTGGAGTCGGAGTCAACGATGATTCCTGCGTTCTGGAGTCCGATGAAGGCGATGAAAAGACCGATACCGGCCCCGATCGCTTTCTTGAGCGTTCCAGGGATGGCGTCCAGAAGGAGGGTCCTGATCTTGGTTACGGTCATGATGATGAACAGGATACCCTCAATGAAGACTGCGGTCAGAGCAAACTGCCAGCTGTATCCCATTGTCAGGCACACTGTGAAGACGAAGAATGCGTTCAGACCCATACCTGGTGCCAGAGCGAACGGTTTCTTCGCATAGAGAGCCATCACCAGAGTACCGATGATGGAGGCCAGTGCGGTAGCTGTGAAGACTGCTCCTCCCGGCATGCCGTCAAGAGCGGCGAAGATGCTGGGATTCACTGCCAGGATGTAGGCCATCGTGAGGAATGTGGTGATTCCGGCCACGATTTCTGTGCGGACATTGTGTTTTGCCGGGTCGAACCCGAATGCTTTAGTCAGAAAATTAGCCATGACATTATGAATTGAGATTGATTGCCGGAGTATGACTCAGAACCGGAAGGGTAAGATGAGCGCAGAAAAAGAAAACGGGCCATCTGGATGGTCCTCTGGAAATCGTCAGATAATGACCTGCCCGGGGTGGACAGGAAGGCAATAGGTTTGACCGTCTTTCCATATTGTATTGACTTGCAGCACGGCAGAGGCACAAAAGAAGGGCCCCTTGTCTGAGCGCATACAAATTTAATCAAAATGGGTAACTTGTCAAAGATATGTGACGTACTTTCCAGTAGAGTTCCTGCATCTTTTCGAAAAAATCATGATTCCGAAGTTTTTGACATGAGAAATGCAGATTATGAAATGAAACAGTCGCCGGTAAGCAGTATTTTTGCAATCAGAAAACAAGCCCATTAGGGCAAAGTGATAATTCAAACCGCTTTATGAAAAAAACATTACTTTCTTTGACTGTAGTCTCAGTGGTGTTCTCTGCTGGGATTGTAAGTTCTTCTTGTGGAAGCTTGTCTGGGGGTAAAGGCCCTGACACCCTCCGCATCAACACAACGGATTTCACTGAGGACATAATCGGATTCAATGGACCTACTCCCGTCGAGATTACAGTGGTTGACGGTGTCATTACAAGTGTGGAACCTCTGCAGAACAGGGAAGGTCCACGTTATATGCAGATGGTCCGGGAATCAGGTCTCTTCTCCAAACTTGACGGAAAGACTCTTGAAGAGGCGAAGGCTGTCCAGCTTGATGCCGTTTCCGGAGCGACATTCTCATCGACCGCTCTTATCAAGAATATAAAAGCAGGTCTTGAAGACGGTGGCCAATACCAGAAGAACCTGAAGGTCATAACCGAGGTCAAAGTCAAGCAAGGTAAAGTCAAGGGCTATGTCGAGCACGGACTGGGAACATTCAAGGCTATTCCGTTCGCGGAAGCTCCTACCGGTGAGCTCCGTTGGAAAGCTCCTGTTGAGAAAAAGCCCTGGAAGGACGTCTTCGATGCCACCAAGACCGGCCCCATGCCTCCCCAGAGAGCATTCTCTTTCCCCGGCGGTCCCGGCCCCAATGTTTCAGAAGACTGCCTGTATGTCAATATCCAGACTCCGGCTGAAAGTCCTAAGGAGAAACTTCCTGTTCTGGTATGGATACATGGTGGCGGATTCATAACAGGTGACGCCAATTCCAACGACGGAACCCAGTTCGCAAAGAAAGGGATCGTGTTCGTGAGCCTCAGCTACCGTACCGGTGCCCTCGGATTCCTGTCTCTTCCTGAGCTCAGCGCCGAGAATGAGAGGGGTATTTCCGGCAACTACGGACTTCTCGATATGATTATGGGACTTGAATGGGTGAGGGACAACATCGCCAATTTCGGTGGCGATCCTTCCAAGGTTACAATCATGGGTGAGTCGGCGGGAGCTATCGCTGTAAGCATGCTTTGCGCTTCTCCGTTGGCGAAAGGCCTCTTCCGCGGAGCGATTTCAGAGAGCGGCGGATCCTTCTGTCCTGTTGACAGCGTCAGGGTCGACAACAACGGTATCCGTGACGTCAAAGGAAG
>DBWN01000256.1:8931-10582 GCA_002308935.1 Bacteroidales bacterium UBA1237
GTTGACGGCTATGTCCTTCCTGATGACCAGTACAAGATGTATGAGGCTGGCAACTACAATGATGTCAATGTCCTTATCGGCACAAACTCCGATGAAGGAGCGATGTTCAGCCGCGCTACGACCCTTGAAAAGTATCAATCTGACATCCGTGCAGAATATGGCCCGTTCGCGGAGAGGATGCTCGAACTCTACCCTGCCACCTCCGATGAAGAAACCTTTGGCGCCCTTTCTGACATCTTCCGTGAGACCGCTTTCGCATGGCCTACATGGATCTGGGCGAAGCTTCAGCAGAAAACCGGCAAGGGTAATGTTTATCTGTATTATTTCGATCAGTTCGCTGATATGAGCGCGATGTTCCGTGGTCCTCAGGGCGGTCAGCAAGGTGGTCCTCAAGCGGGACAGCCTGGACAGCGCCCTCAAGGCCAGCCCGGAGGTCAACCCCGAGCACAACAGGGCCAGCGTCCCGGAAACCAGCCCGGAGGTCAGCCCGGTGCACAGCAGGGGCAGCGCCCTCAAGGCCAGCCCGGCGGTCAGCCTCAGGGCATGCCTCAGTTCCGTGCTCCCCGCGGGGCGAACCACGCCAGTGAAATGTCCTATGTCTTCGCTTCTTCTGGACGTCCTCTACAGGGTGGAGACAAGGCGGTCAGCGATGCTATGCACAACTATTGGGTGAACTTTGTAAAGACTGGTGACCCCAACGGAGAAGGTCTTGACAATTGGCCGATCTACAAAGACGGGGAGAAGAGCGTGATGTTCTTCAAGAACGGAACTTCCCTCATCGAGACTCCCAACAAGCCCCAGCTTGAACTGATGGAAGAGTATTTCGCTTGGAAGCGCAGCCTTCCCATAAGGTAGACTTACATTGTTTGAACAAAGGACCCGGATCAGAAGATCGCTCTTCTTGGTCCGGGTCTTGTTTTACAGTCAGTGACTTGAATTATTTCGGCATCCAGAGGAAAACCTTGTCGCCCCTGTGAAGCTTGTGCTCTGAAGCAAGGGAACATTTGACGCCTTTAGGGGCGGTTTCACAAGGCTCGAAATCTACCCTCATGTCGTCTACTGTGAATTCAGCGACGCCGGTTGTGTTTCCGATGACCATCAGCTTGTCTCCTTTATGCAGGTCATTGGTCTCTACTGTGATCTCCGCGACGCTTATCCGGTCGAACCAGTTGGTCACTTTCCCGAGATACACTTTCTTCATTGTGGCTTCACTGCCGTAAACCTTGCTCCATTCACCCAGGAGAGCACCTTGGTAATATCCGTCCCAGAATCCGCGGTTGAACACTTCTGCGAGCCGGGATTTGAGAGATGCGGCGAATTCGGGGGTGTAAGTGCCGTCACAGACGGCATCTGCCGCTTCTCGATAGCATTCGACTGTGTGTTTGACGTACTCGGCGCTTCTTGCCCGGCCTTCGATCTTGAATACCCTCACACCAGCGTCAATGATCTTGTCCATGAACTCAATAGTGCAGAGGTCCTTCGGGGACATGATGTATTTGTTGTCGATTTCGAGTTCAGTGCCTGTTTCGAGATCGGTGACTCTGTAACCTCTTCTGCAAAGTTGGTAGCATGCTCCTCTGTTTGCGGAAGAGTTGTATGTGTGGAGGCTGAGATAGCATTTTCCGGAGATGGCCATGCAGAACGCTCCGTG
>DBWN01000256.1:10696-24562 GCA_002308935.1 Bacteroidales bacterium UBA1237
GCGAATTGTGCATAGAACTTCAGGGCTTCATAGTTGGAGATGCTGAGCTGAGTCGAAATATGCACCTCAAGCCCTATCTTCCTGCAGTACATGATAGCGGCCATGTCGGAGGCTATTATCGCGTCAACACCTGCCGCCTTTGCGGCATCAAGCGCCTGATGCGCAGCCTCAATGTCGTCCCCGTATAATACGATGTTGAGGGTCATATAGGTCTTGACCCCTTTCTCTTTGCATAACCGAACTATCTCAGGGAGGTCCTCAGGTGCGAAGTTGTTGGCGGAGTGTGACCTCATATTGAGGTTGCCGATGCCGAAATATACGGAATCAGCACCTCCTTGAAGGGCGGCCTGCAAGCATTCGAAATTCCCTGCGGGGGCCATTATTTCAAGATCCTTCTTTTCCATCAGTTTTTTGTTTCGTGGGCAAAGGTACACTTTTTCTGTCAGAGTACTGAACAAAGAAAGCCGCACAATCCGGTCAGACTGCACGGCTATGGTGAACTGTATCGCTTCGCAGGGCTATTTGGTCCTTCCGACAAGTTTATCGGCGAAACGGCGGAGAGTCTCGAGCCTCAAACCGCGGCATACTTTGGAAGCGTATCCCAAGGCCTCTTCATTCAGACGCAGAATCTCGTATTTTGCGTCCTCGTCAACTCTGAGGGATGTGTAGAAATTCCTGACGATGGAAATCTTTTCACCCTTGTCCTCTTCGGTCTCCGCTTTCATGGTGAGCGCTGACATTAGAGAAGCTTTTGTGGCCGGATCAGCTTTCTCAAGGGCATGGACTGTAAGCCAGCTCTTTTTCTGGTTGAGGATGTCTCCACCTATGGGCTTCCCGAACACTTCTTCATCACCGAAAGCGTCAAGATAATCGTCCGCCACCTGGAAAGCGAGTCCGAGGGAGTGGCCGTAATTGTACAGGGCGTCACAGATTTCTTCGGATGCTCCTGCGATAAGCGCTCCCATCTTCGCTGAACATGCGATGAGGACACCGGTCTTAAGGCCGATCATCTTCATGTATTCACTCATGCTGACTTCGGGCAATTTCTCGAAGTCCATGTCATACTGCTGGCCTTCGCAGACTTCGGCTGCGGTCGTCGAGAAAAGATCCAGGACCTTGGTGAGCACGCTTGAGGGGGCCATGGCCATACGGCGGTAGCTGTCGATGCACATCACGTCACCGGAGAGAATCGCACCGTCTTCGCCCCATTTTGTCCATACGGTGGGAACGCCCCTCCTGAGGGAAGAACGGTCCATTATGTCGTCATGGATGAGGGTGAAACTGTGGAAGATTTCAAGGCCGGCGGCCGGTTGGAGAACAGTCTCGTCAAAGGTGTCCTTATAAAGGGAATAAGTGGTCAGACAAAGCTTCGGACGGATTCTTTTACCCCCTATGGAAATCATGTACCTTAGGGGGTCATATAAGTTCGCAGGCGTGTCTGTAAATTTGAGGTTTGAAAAAAGCTGGCTTAGTGCAGCGTCTATCTTGTTTTCACTGATCATGACAAATGAATCTGGTTTTCAGTTTGGACAAATATACTATCTTTGCACCGTATTTCCAATTCATGGATGACTCTGTAGAATGATACTTTCAGGAGAAGCGACAGTGGTTAAGAATGCGGGCAGCCATTTCATGCTGTCCCCCTTACCCGTCTGGACTCCTTTCCCGGCAGTCCTCAAAGGGAAAGTCAGGCTGAAAGGAGGGGATTCCACCAATCCTGTAGCTGTCGGTGACCATGTGAAATACAGTGCGGATGTACCTGAAGGAGGTGATTCTTCTTCAATCACCCTCGAGAATCCGGCTACGATTTCGGAGATTCTTCCGAGGACCAATCACGTAAAACGCAAGTCTACAAATCTTTCCCGTCAGTCACATGTGATAGCGGCCAATATAGATATGGCTTATATCATAGTTTCTCTTTATTTCCCTGAGATCAAGCTCCCGTTCCTGGATAGGATTCTGGTCACTTGTGAGGTGTACGGAGTCCCGGTTACCATAGTTATGAACAAGGTCGATCTTTATAGGGATGAGGACCCCGATTATGTGAAGGCTTTCAGGTCCATATACGAAGGAGCCGGATACAGGGTATTGGAGACTTCCGTGAAGACAGGTGAAGGGATTGATGCTTTCAGAGAGGACTGCAAGGGGAAGGTCTGTCTGTTTTCAGGTGAATCAGGAGTCGGGAAATCGTCACTCATAAAGGCGCTTGACCCTTCTCTGGATCCCAAAGTGGGCAAGATATCCGAAGCCCATCTCCAAGGGAAACACACCACCTCTTTGTATGAGATGTACCGCCTCGAAAGCGGAGGTTTCGTGGTGGATACTCCAGGATTGAGAGGGTTCGGTCTGACGGACCTCAAGAAGGAGGAAATAGCGCTCTATTTCCCTGAAATGCTCAAGGCTTCCAGAGAGTGCCGTTTCACACCTTGTACCCATACTCATGAACCGGGTTGCGCCGTCAAGCAGGCGGTCGAGGAAGGAAGAATAAGCGCTGAGAGATATTCTTCCTATCTCGGAATGCTTGAAGAGGATTCGAAATTCAGATAGGTTCTGTAACCGTTTCCCGTCAAAAAGCGATGAAAGGAAAAGGACTCAACAGGGAAATTCTTTCCCTTGCCGGGCCCAGCATATTGGCCAACATCACCATTCCTCTTGTGGGTATGGTGGATATCGCTGTGGCCGGCCATATGCCTTTCGGGGAAGCGGCCACTTTCATCGGGGGCATTTCCATAGGGTCCATGCTTTTCGACCTGCTGTATTGGAATTTCGGATTTCTGAGGATAGGTACCGGCGGAATAACAGCGCAGGCATACGGCAGAGGTGACCGGCAGGAGATGGGGGCTACCCTCTGCAGGGGAGTGGGACTATCCCTTTTGATAGCCCTGGTGATTCTGATTCTCCAAGTGCCTTTCGTGAAACTGGCGATGCTTATGGTGGACAGTTCCGACAATGTCCGTTCCTTGGCGTTGGAGTATTTCTACATAAGGGTATGGGCAGCTCCTGCATCATTGTCGCTCATGGCGATAAAGGGGTGGTTCATCGGAATGCAGGATACGGTGAGTTCAATGTTCACCGATCTTGTGGTCAATGGGGTCAATATAGCGGGGAGCATAATCCTGGCCAGAGGCATAGGCTCATTTACAGGATTGGGTTTCCCCGGAATCTCATTGGGTACCGTTGTCGCTCAGTATTCCGGATTGTTATTCGCAGCAGTGGTCATTGCCACCAAATACGGCCGGGTGATTTTCAAGGGCTATTCGCTTAAGAAACTCTTGAGTTCTTTCTCAGGGAAGGATCTGAGGCGGTTCTTCGTCATCAATACGGACCTCTTTATAAGAAGCGTGTGCCTTGTAGCGGTGTATGTCGGGTTCACTGCGATTTCCGCCAAATTCGGAGACTTGCTGCTTTCGACAGGTGCGATCATGATGAAGCTGCTTCTGTTGTTCTCCTATTTCACTGACGGGTTCGCTTTCGCCGGCGAGGCCATGGTAGGGAAATATATCGGAATGAAAGATGTCCCCAATACCAGAAAGACTGTGAGGCATGTATTTGTCTGGAGCATGTCCATAGGATTGTCCTTCATCATAGTATACGTATTATGCGGAACGCCTGTGGTGAGGATGCTCACTTCCGATCCGGAGGTGGTTGAATCTTGTCGGCAGTTCTTCATCTGGCTTCTTCCAATGCCGCTTATAGGATGCGCGGCTTTCACATGGGACGGAATCTATGTCGGAGCAACGGCTTCCAAGGAGATGAGAGACTCTACGTTATACTGTATGATAGGATTTTTCGTCTCATGGCTTATCATGGATTCCATATGGGGCGGGCATGACGCCGATCCCGTTCTGCGTCTCAATCTTCTGCTCGGGGCATATTTCGTGCACCTTTTCATCAGGGCGATGTATCAAACCGTCCTGTACAAGAGATCTGTTCTTGAACGGCCTTTCCGTGGATAAAGTGTGAGAAAACGTACAGTCTGATACGGAAAGAGGGCGGCCAAGCGACCGTCCTCTTCAATCAGATTGCAGTTTCTTTCCGTTATGCAGGTTCTCCTTCAGGAGCGGCGTCAGCTGCTGGAGTATCCGCTACTGGAACAGCATCTTGTGCGGCAGCCGGTTCCGGAGCTTCTTCTACGGCTTCTACTTTTTCCTTATGGAAAGGAAGGCCTATGCAAGCAAGCCTGTCGGTGAAGTACAGGAATCCGCAGCCAAGAACAATCAGGCAAACCAGGCACCAGATGAATCTCTTGATTCTTGCCTTCTTTCTGGCCTGTGCGTCAACTGCAGTAAGTTTGGGATACTTGGCCAGGCTGGTAAGTGTATGCCCGAACTTTGTGCCGACGAAAGATGCCGCATTGATTGCCCATCCGTTTGCGTTGAGCATGGGACCAAGGTCGCGTTTGCGGAGTTTCCTCCAGGCGATGAACACTGACGGCAGGGAAATGACAAGCATAAGACCGACGATGAGGATGATCCACTGCCACCAGGTCAGGGATTTCAGAACAGCGACTATCGCGGTAAGCACGCCACCGACAGCGGCGATGGCGATGGTGATTCCGGCGACCTTTCCTATGTCAAACGGAGCAGCCTTGGTGGCGGTGTTGACGCCGTCGGCGGGCTTGCTGGTCGCACTTTCTGTGATTGTGGAAAGGGTGCCTTCGCCCTTCGCGGCTTTTTCGGAAGCAGCCTTGTTGATCTTTTCGGATATCCATCTTCCGGCTTTCTTGTACGGAGACCAGAAGGCCTGTCGGAGGCTGATAGGGTTCTCCACTATGCTCGTGACGGTAGCGCTCCAGTCGTTGCCATCACGGTCATAGAAGACGGCGTTCTTGCCCGGGCGGAGACCATCCACGTCACCATCAGTAAGGACAGCGGCAATGTTCATAGTAGCGTTTTTCACCTTGGAAGAGCAGGCGCAATAGAGGATGTACATTCCGCTGAGGTCTGCCATGCCGGCATGTTTTCCCATGTCTTCCACCTTGATGCAAAGGTCTGTGGACCTCTGATCGATGTAGAGCCTTCCTGCCTGGAAGATGGCTTTCTGGTCAGGATCATAGAAGTCTGAAAGGACGACGTAGTTGTTCAGGAAGCGGTAGAAGTTCTTGTAAAGCCTCATGAACTTGTCTACTGACTCGATGGCCAGGGCTTCTTCTTCGAGGGCCTTGTCTTTCTCTACAATGGCAAGGAGGTCGGCTTTGCGGTCCTCTTTGAGGATTTTCTTGATTTCATCATCACCGAGGGATTCGACTTCTGCTCCCTTCTTTTCTCCCATCCACGCCGTATAAGGACCGAACTTGCCCAGAACCGCATTCCACTGCTCTTCAGTGACACTGTCGGCATCGGGGAAATCCACGTCGAATACAAGGCCTTTCAGAGTGTCGAATGCACCCTGCCATGCGGGGTTGATGCCACCCTTCAGAGGAATGACTGCATTCTTTGTGGGGCGAGCGATGGGATACTTGGCGATTTCCTCTGCTTTAAGGGAAAGGTTTTCACCGCTTATTTCAACGATCTTGTCAGCAGAAACGTCAACTGCTCCTGTCACAGAGTCATCGAAGGCGATGAGTTTGCACCTCATGAAGTAGTCCGCGATCTTGTCCTTCAGGGCATCGCATGCTGCCAAAGCCGCAGCAGTGTTGTCTCCATAAGGGAAGATGTTGTCTTTATCAGCAGCAGCGGCTTCCTTCCACGCGTCAAAGTCAGCGCAGGCGGTATAGAATGCCTCGATGTTTTCAGCGGTAACGCCGTCGGCTCCGCTGCGGTCCACAGCCTTTCCGATTTTCTCGGTAATGGTGGTTATAAGTGCTGCAAGAGTCTCGTCCCCTTCAGCTGATGCAGGAGTGACGACCCCATCACCATTGAATATGGAATTGGCGAAGATCTTTACGTTATCTGAAGTGTCCTCAAGGGAAATAGAGTCCTTTTCAAGGCCGAGGTTGACGAGAATCTGTTTCGCGGAACTGAGGAGTTTTGCTCCGTGTTCATTCTCGGTATCGAACTCTGAGAGGGCAATGGTATCATCGCCTTTGAGAAGGAGATCCGGGTTCTTCAGAATGCCGGTGAGCCACTGGGCGGTGGCGATCACTTCATCGACCCTGATGGTCCCGTCGCCGTTCCCATCGATAAGGGCAAGGGTCTTTTCATCGAACTCAAGCCCTTTGACGGGGCTGCTGAGAACCGTCCACATTTTGCGGTCAAGTTCACCCAGATGGGCGATGTCCGCACCGGAGTCAATTTTCACTCGTACGGCTCCGCCGACGGAGGTGAATTTCCAGTTGTAACCTTTTGTGTCCATATGAAAGGGGTTTTAGTTTCAGCCTTTTGGTCCGGAATATCTGGGCATAGCACTGCACAAAAACCGGACTACATGCAAACATACTTAAAAAAAACATAAGTTGAGACTAAGGAGACTATAATATGGCGTTATTTGGACGGGGGCACAAACGGCTGCGCTGTTTAGGATTATTCGCAAGAGTGGATTATCTTTGTCAAGAAATCCAACAAAGCAGCAGAATGAGCCTTTTCAGCTATTTCAGGATATCAAAGCCTTCAGAGTACAAGGTGCCGGAGGCTGAAGTGGATTCTACTTTCAAGAGACTGCGCAGCCGCACATTCTGGGGCGCCACTGTCGCATACAGCCTTTATTATGTTTGCCGCATGGCCTTGAGTGTGGTTAAGCAGCCGCTTATTGATGACGGTCTTCTTTCTGCCGGGCAGCTCGGAATCATAGGCTCGGCGATGCTGTTCGTGTATGCGGTGGGCAAGTTCGTGAACGGTTTCATCGCGGACTACTGCAATGTCAGACGCTTCATGTTCATCGGACTGCTGGTTTCCGCTTTAGTGAATCTTGTCCTTGGCGTGACCGGTCTTCTCGGAGGAGCTTTCGGCATTTCTTCAATGGCGCTGTTCCTCATTTTCGCCCTTCTTTGGGGAGTGAACGGATGGTCGCAGTCAATGGGATCTCCCCCCGGTGTCATCGGTCTTTCCAGATGGTATCCTCTGAAAATGAGAGGTACCTTCTACAGCATATTCAGCGCTACCCCTTATTTAGGAAAGTTCCTTTCTTTCGTCACCACAGGCCTTGTGGTCGGTTGGATAGGCTGGGAATACGGATTCATATTCAGTGCGGTTGCGGGACTCATCGGTGCTGCGGTCATTCTGATATTCGTTTCCGATACTCCTCAGAGCAAAGGTCTTCCTTCTGTGCAGGAGTATGCAGGTGAGACCCTGACCAAAGCCGATACTCTTCCTACAAAAGAACTCCAGAAGTTCGTTGTGAAGAACCCGGGCATCTGGGTCATCGCTTTCTCCAGCGCTTTCATATACATAACCCAATATGCAGTCAGCGGATGGGGAGTGCTTTTCCTTCAGAAGGCCAAGACCTTTTCACTTGAAAGCGCTACCCAGATAATCGCATTCGCCGAGTCGTTCGGTATAGCCGGGACTGTCTTGGCTGGCTGGCTGTCTGACAGGCTTTTCAAGGGAGACAGGGTCAAACCGGTAATCATCTCAGGACTGCTTTGCTTCCTTTCCTTGGGGATGTTCCTGCTGTCAGGGGGCGGCTATATAATGAATATAGTGTACGTGTCCGTCTTCAGCCTTGCTATTGGAGTGCTGTTCTGCATAGTTGCCGGCCTGATGGCTCTTGACATCATTCCGAGAAAGGCGACAGGTTCCGCTATGGGAATAGTCGGCATATCCAGCTATATCGCTGCCGGAATCCAGGACATAGTCAGCGGTTACCTCATCCAGGGTAATGAAACCGGAGGAGAATACAATTTCGTTCCGGTGGCAATCTTCTGGTTGGTATCATGCTTCATTTCTTTCGCTCTTCCGGTGTTCAACTGGAGGCATATGAAGAAGAAGGTCATCGACATTTGATGATTGAAAAGTTTTCTGACGGGGTATCCTTTTTTCTGAAAAAGTGTACCTTTACGGCAGTATTTTGTCCGAAATATCTAAAAACCACATAATTGTTTACTCGTATGAGACTTCAATCCAGCATTGATTACAATACCCGTTGGGGAGAGAAAGTCGTGCTCCGTCTGGGAGGAAAGGCTTATGACATGCGCTATATCTATCAAGGTGCATGGCAGGTTGAAATTGAAGATGCGGCTGTTCCCGCGGACAGGAAATATTCCTATGAGATATGGAACGAAGGCGGACTTGTCCGCTCTGAGTGGCGTCCTCATGTGCTACCCGCCGTTCTTCCGGAGAAAGTGATTCTTCGGGACAGGTGGAATGCTCACCCTTCGAACTCACCTTTCTATTCATCTCTTTTCACCGATGTGGTTTTCCGCCGTCATCGCTCCAAACTGAGCGCTTCTGCACCTCAAGGCAACGTCACATTCGTTTTCGACAGCGCTGAAATCCGTCCAGACCAAGCTGTCGCCATTACCGGAAGCGGTAAACTTTTCGGAGACTGGAAGAAGATGGTTCTTCTTTCCGACGAGCAGTTCCCGCAGTGGAGCGTGACTCTCAACGTGAAAGCTCCGTTCGAGTATAAGTTCGTCGTTGTAGACAGAAAGAGCCACGAGCCGGTACTCTGGGAAGAAGGAGGAAACCATTTCTTTGCAGAGACCGTTCCTTCAGGGACTCTGGTTGTAGTCGGAGACATTGTCCCCAAATTCAATACTCTTCCTTGGAGAGGGGCGGGAACTGCTATACCCGTTTTTTCGTTGAGGACCGCTGAGAGTTTCGGAGTAGGAGAATTCCACGACATTAAGAAAATGGTTGACTGGGCCGTTGCTACTGGCCAGAATGTCCTTCAGCTTCTCCCGATCAATGACACCACCATGACCGGCAAGTGGCAGGATTCCTATCCGTACAACGCCAATACCACTTTCGCCCTTCATCCCCAGTTCATACATCTTCCTGATGCAGGAGTCAAGGCTGACAAGGCTTACAAGGCTCTGAAGGAAGAACTGAACGCCCTCCCTGAAGTCGATTACGAAAGGGTGAACAATGAGAAAGCCCGCCTTCTTCACTCGACTTTCGGCAAGATAGGAGATAGCGTACTGCAGTCAGATGATTACGTCTCTTTCATGCAGAAGAACAAGGAATGGCTTGTTCCTTATGCCGTATTCTGCTGCTTGAGGGACGAGTTCGGTACTCCGGACTTCTCCAAGTGGGGCAAGATGGCCAAATACACCGCCAAGAAAGTTGCCGCTTATGCTGCGGACCACAAGAAGGACGTTGATTACCATTGTTGGGTCCAGTATTGTCTTGATGCCCAATTGAAGGATGCAGTCCAATATGCGCACAGCCATGGCGTGGCTCTTAAGGGTGACCTTCCTATCGGAATCAGCCGTACCAGTGTGGATGCTTGGGCTTATCCGGAGCTTTATCATTTGGATTCACAAGCCGGAGCACCGCCGGATGCCTTCTCTGTATTCGGTCAGAATTGGGGCTTCCCGACATACAATTGGGAGAAGATGAGCGAGGACGGTTTCGCCTGGTGGAAATCCCGAATGCACAAGATGAGCGAGTATTTCGATGCGTTCAGGATTGACCATATTCTTGGGTTCTTCAGAATCTGGGAGATTCCTATGGATGCGGTGCATGGACTGTTGGGATATTTCAATCCGGCTCTGCCTTACTCTGCTGATGAACTCTCAGAGATGGGATTCGACCTTTCTGACGGTTCATTGACGACATCACCTTTGGACGATGCTGTCATTGAAGAGATATTCGGAGATCTTGCTGCAGAGGTCAAGTCTAAATACATTAAGGACGGAAAGCTGGTTCCTGCAGTCGCCACCCAGAGGAAGGCTGTTGAGAAATTCGCAGGCGATGATGACAAGTCTACACGCTTGAGAGAAGGATTTCTCACATTGCTTGACGATGTCCTTTTCATAGAGGACCCCAGGAAGAGAGGATATTATCATCCCAGGATTTCCGCCCAGTCGACTTTCTCTTTCAAAGCGCTTGACGACTATCGCAAGGCGACGTTCACCAACCTGTACAATGATTTCTTCTACCATCGGCATAATGAGTTTTGGAGAGATTCCGCTATGAGCAAGCTTCCTTCACTTGTGGGCTCTACAGGTATGCTGACTTGCGGAGAGGATCTGGGAATGATTCCAGCATGTGTCCCTTCAGTTATGGAAGAGCTCGGAATCCTTTCCCTTGAGATCCAGCGTATGCCGAAGAGCGTGACGGAAGAGTTCGCCGATCCTGACAAGTATCCTTACATGTGCGTTTGTGCTACAGGAACTCATGATACCAATCCTCTCCGCGCATGGTGGGAGGAGGACAGGGACCTTACCGCGAAGTACTACTATTCCATGCTTCACGGAACAGGTGATGTACCGTATTTCTGCGAGCCGTGGGTCTGCGAGAGGATCCTCACTTCCCATGTGAAATCTCCTGCTATGCTGTGCATTCTTCCTCTTCAGGATTGGCTCTCTATGGACGGTGTCCTCCGCTATCAGGGCAACCCTTCAGATGAAAGGATCAACGTGCCCGCGATACCGCGCTACTATTGGCGTTACCGCATGCATCTGCCGATAGAGATGCTTATCGGAGAATCCGCCTTCAATGACAGAATGAAAGGAATGATACGGGGAGCGGGAAGGGGAGTTTAAGATCTCCTTCCTCTCTTCCAAGATAATCCCTTTTTTCGCTTATGGCTGTCAATATCAGGAAAATAGGTTACCCGTGGATTGTCCACGGATTTGCATTGGCACATGCGCTGGTTTCCTACGGAAGCCGAGTCGCAGGGATAGACGATACCCTTTTCCTGACGGTCCTCACAATGGCTTTGACGGTCATAATCTGCGTAAAGCAGAGACTGAAAATAGAGTTCTCCGCCATAAATATCATCCTGGTCAATATCCTCGGGTTCGCTTTGGGGATAGGAGCGGCCAGGTTCTTCGACACGTTCCTTGACTCTCCGGAACTGATTTCCGCTTTGTCAACTTTCCTGACTACGGAAGTCCTCGGTTGGGGGCTGGTGTTTTTCGGGAGACTTTATGATGTATCTGTTGATGACAAACCGGTCATGAACGATGTGCAGATAATATGGCTCATAATGGCCGTACTTCTGGTATTCTTCGTAAGGCTGGTAGTCAACGGAATCATGTCGACTCCTCTTTTCCGGGACATTTCTTTCGGAGATGTGGTGTCGATTTTCCTCTCGAACTCCGTCGCTCTTATGGTCATGCTGTTCTCGACCATATTGTTCATGCTCTATACCCATCGGAGTTCTTGGGGGAAAGTCTCGGGCAGCGAGAAAATCTGGTGGGTGGTTTCTTCACATGTGCTGTTTTTCCTTGCCGTAGTACTTCTCAGTTCTATTCTTGTGGAGTATGGGCTGCCGTTCAATTTCGAAGGGGAATTCTCTCCAAGATTCTTTCTGGTGATAGCCTTGGTCAGTTTCCTGTTCGAATTGGTCATTTACTCTTTGGTATATATAGTGTATTATGCCGCCTCAGCACAAAGATTGGCTGCGAGGGAAAGAAGCAAGGCGAATCAGGCCCTCGTCCAGTACATGTCGCTCAAGCAGCAGGTGAATCCCCATTTTCTTTTCAACTCATTGAACATCCTTGACTGCATTGTCGCTGATCAAAAAACGGCCGAAGCCAGGGCATACATCCAGAAGCTCTCGGGGATATATCGCTACATGCTGAAGAATGAGAATAATCCGGTAAGCTCCCTGCGTGAAGAGATCGGGTACGTTGATTTGTACGATGATCTTCTGAAAGTCCGTTTCCCTGAGGGACTAGAGATCCATAAGGATATCGATCAGGACAGTTATTCCCGTTCAGTGGTTACATTCTCCGTTCAGATGTTGGTCGAAAACGCTGTGAAACATAATGCCATCTCATCGGAAAGACCACTTGTCATAAAGATATACACCGAGGACTCATACCTCACTGTCACAAACAACATTTCCCCGAAACTTTCCGCAACGGAGTCCACAGGTCTCGGCCTTAAGTATATAAAGAATATCTACAAGGACCGGAGCGGTGTTCCTGTCATCATAGAGGATGACGGAAAAGAATATCGGGTATCATTGCCGTTATTGTAGGACCATCATGAAACAGAAAGTATTCATAATCGAAGACGAAGTCATGGCCCGCAACATGCTGGCCAGGACCCTGAAGGAGAATTTCCCCGATCTTGAGATCGTTGGAGCGGAAGGTTCCATCACTGGAGCTGTGAAGTGGTTGTCGGACCCCGTCAACCATGCCGATATCATATTCATGGATGTTGAACTTTCCGACGGCAATTGCTTCGAAATCTTCCGGCAGGTGGAGATTACCTCCCACGTCATCATGACTACGGCATACGACAACTATGCAGTAAAGGCATTTGAGGTCCATTCGGTGGACTATCTCCTTAAACCCATCACCGTGTCTGAACTCAAACGGGCCGTGGACAGGTGCGTTTCGCAGGAGAAATCTTTCGATATGGAGGCCATAATGTCGGCCCTTTCACCCAAGGAACAGCCACAATACAAAGAAAGATACCTTGTCCAATTGGGAGACATGATCGTTCCGGTGAAGGCATCCGATATAGCATTCTTCTTTTCGGAATTCAAGGACAACCATGTGGTGACCAAAGACGGGACCGTCTACATCATCGACTCCACATTGGATGCCATAACGTCTGAGTTGGATCCCAAAGTTTTCTTCAGGATAAACAGGGGCTGTGTCGTAGCCAAGGAGTTCGTCGGCAGTGTGACGAAGTTGTTCGGAGGTAAACTTCAAGTATCTGTCGAAGGTGCCGGCGGACCGGACGCCCGATGGAGGAAGGGATACGATACCGACCTGACGGTATCCAGATCAAGGGTTGAAGAATTCCTCAAGTGGCTGGAAAGCTAGGCCGAAGAATATAAATCCCATTACATCATTCCGTTCATATCCGGCTGTCCTTCAGTACGGATTAGTGAGTCTTGTCGCCAAATCGGAGAAAACTCATCTCCGGTTTGACGCATTTCATCCCCCGAAATCCGCAATTCGTCCGAAGAATTTGCACAAGTAAAACGTTAAAATCATTTTTGCGTTGTTATATGGACTAATGGGCCAATTGTGCCTTGTCCATAACCGACCACCAATTGAAATAACACATTCAATATGTCCAACAATAAGCGCAATTTGACTTTCTGGCAGATGTGGAACCTGAGTTTCGGGTTCTTCGGAGTCCAGATAGCCTATTCTCTTCAGAGCGCAAACATCAGCCGCATCTTCGCGACCCTTGGTGCGGATCCCCATAATCTGAGCTACTTCTGGATTCTCCCTCCTCTTATGGGAATCATTGTCCAGCCGATAATCGGAGCTCTTAGTGACCGTACTTGGTGCCGCTTCGGTCGTCGTATTCCCTATCTTTTTGTGGGAGCCCTTGTTGCCGTCATAGTGATGTGCCTGCTTCCTAATGCGGGTTCGTTCAATTTGGCGGTTTCAGGTGCGATGGTGTTCGGCCTTATCTCACTTATGTTCCTTGACACTTCCATCAATGTTGCAATGCAGCCCTTCAAGATGATGGTAGGTGACATGGTCAACGAAGAGCAAAAGGCAAAAGCTTATTCCATCCAGAGCTTCCTTTGCAATGCCGGAAGCCTTGTGGGATATCTTTTCCCCTTCTTCTTCACCCTTATCGGAATCGCGAATATCGCTCCTGAAGGAAAGATTCCTCCGAGTGTGATCTATTCCTTCTATGTAGGAGCTGCGATCCTTATTCTCTGCGTCATCTATACGGTGATGAAAGTCAAAGAGATGCCTCCCAAAGAGTATGCTGAATTCCATGGAATCGATCCCCAGAAGGCGGCGAAACCGGAGAAGACCAACATGCTCAAGCTTCTTGTCAAGGCTCCCAAGACTTTCTGGACAGTGGGACTTGTTCAGTTCTTCTGCTGGGCGGCCTT
>DBWN01000256.1:24576-38849 GCA_002308935.1 Bacteroidales bacterium UBA1237
AGCCAATTGCTGGAATCCCGCCGATGTGGCTTCCGCCGGATATCAGGCTGCTGGAAACTGGGTGGGAGTCCTTTTCGCGGTTCAGGCCGTCGGTTCCATTCTTTGGGCTACGATGCTTCCCAGGTTCAAGTCGCATAAGATGGCCTATGCAGTCAGCCTTCTTGTCGGTGCGATAGGATTCGGTTCAGTGATGTTCGTACATAATCAATATGTATTGTTCATCTCTTATTTCCTCATCGGGTTCGCATGGGCCGCGATGCTCGCACTTCCTTTCACTATCCTTACCAACTCCCTTAACGGAGAGCACATGGGAACGTATCTCGGTCTGTTCAACGGTACGATATGCCTTCCTCAGATAGTCGCAGCCCTTGTAGGAGGACTTCTCCTCAAGATGGTGGGCGGATCCCAGCCGGCTATGCTCATGATCGCGGGAGTGCTTCTCGTCCTTGGCGCTGTTTCGGTCGGAATCATCCGTGAGAAACCCCTTCCTTCAAAGGACGCCTAGGTCTATTCGATGCAAATAGTCAAAACTATTATATGTCAAACACTAATTACACTTTAATGAAAAGGATTCAAACCCTCGTGGCGATTGTTCTGTTCGGAACGATCTCCGCATTGGCGTCCGCCCAGGGCGGATACCAGGTTAAGGGTGTCGTAGAAGACGCCATGGGTCCGGTCATCGGTGCAACAGTCATCGAGCAGGGTACTTCAAACGGTACCTCCACCGGACTTGACGGAGACTACATCCTTACCGTTTCATCTCCCGATGCGATCATCGAGATCAGCTGCATCGGCTATTCGACCCAAACATTCAAAGCTTCCGCGGTTCCCGCAGTGGTGGCCCTCGAAGAGGATGCTGAATTCCTCGACGATGTCGTGGTCATCGGTTACGGTACCGTCAAGAAGACCGATATGACGGGTTCCATCTCGACCGTCAAATCAGATGAACTGAACAAGGGAGCCATTTCCTCACCCGCTGACCTCCTTAGAGGTAAGTCAGCCGGTGTCGTGGTCACTTCCGGAAACGGCCAACCTGGTTCCGGAGCCACCATACGTATCCGTGGAGGTTCTTCCCTTTCCGCAACCAACGATCCTCTCGTCGTCATTGATGGTCTTCCCGTAAGCAATGAAGGCATCAGCGGTATGAGCGACCCTCTGTCCTCAATCAACCCTTCCGATATTGAGAGCTTCACAGTTCTCAAGGATGCTTCCGCTACCGCAATTTACGGTTCCAGGGCTTCCAACGGTGTCATCGTGATAACCACTAAGAAGGGCGCCAAGGGCGCTTCCCGTCCCCAGGTCACAATGGATTACCAGACATCCCTCAGCCATGTCAGCAAATTGATCGACGTGATGGACGCTGGTGATATCCGCAAGGCGATCTCCGCATACCTCAGCGAGAACCAGGCAGCTTCAGCCCTCGCTGCTCTCGGCAATGCGGACACCAACTGGCAAAAGGAGATCTACCAACTTGCATGGAGCAATGAGTACAACGTCTCTGTCAGGGGCCGTCTCGGCCTTTGGGAAGGCGCTTACATGCCTTGGCGTGTTTCCGGTGGAATCCTCGCCCAGGAAGGTACTTTGAAGACAGGTATGATGAACCGTTCCACCGCTTCGGTGAACCTCACTCCTACCCTCTTCAATGACCATCTGACCATCAATCTCAACGGCAAGTTCGTCAACCAGGGCAACCGCTACGCCAATACAGGCGCAATCGGTGCGGCCCTCCGTTATGATCCTACCAAGCCTATTTACGACGCTAACGGAATCCACGGCTACACCACATGGCGCGATGCTTCCGGAAACTACAACACCATGGCGACCCAGAACCCTGTCGCCCTCCTCTATGAGAAGCAGGACAGCGCCGACGCCAACCGTTTCATCGGAAACGCCCAGTTCGACTACAAGATCCACGGCTTCGAGGATTTGAGACTCAACCTCAACCTCGGTCTGGACTTCGCCAAGAGCTCAGGTTTCTCGACTTCTCCTATAGGGTCCGAACAGTCAATCTGGGACACCAAGCAGTCAGGTTCCGGCTACTACACCGACTACGGTTACATGCGTCGTGACCAGACCCTTGAGTTCTATGCCGCTTACAGCCACGATTGGGCGAAGCATCACTTCGATCTTATGGGCGGTTACTCTTGGCAGCACTTCTGGAACTCTTCCAACAGCTTGACCACCAAGCTCACTGACAATTCAGTGCTCAAGGATTCAATAGGAAAGACCGAGTACTTCCTCGTCTCCTTCTTCGGCCGTCTTAACTATTCCTTCGGCAACCGTTACCTCATCACCGCGACTGTACGTCGTGACGGAACCTCCAGGTTCCAGAACCACAAGTGGGGTCTCTTCCCTTCAGTGGCACTCGGATGGAACATCAAGAACGAACCTTTCCTCGAGAACTCCAACTTCTTCTCGACCTTGAAGCTGCGTGCATCCTGGGGACAGACTGGTCAGCAGGACCTCAATGCTGGTAACTATCCTTCACTCGCCACTTACTACGGCAACCTCATAGGTAGCTACTACCAGTTCGGTGGACAGACTGTTACCCCCGTTACCCCTCTGGGATACAACTCAGACCTCAAGTGGGAGACCACTACTACATATAACGTAGGTGCTGACTTCGGTTTCTTGGGTGACAGGCTGACTTTCTCTGTTGACGCATACAAGAGAATGACATCAGACCTTATCAACTACATTCCCGTTCCTGCAGGATCCAACCTTACGAACTTCCTCACCACCAATATCGGTGACCTTGAGAACACCGGTGTCGAGGTCGATCTCAACGCAGTTCTCATAGAGAGACCTAACACAAGCTGGACTGTCGGCATCAACGCCGCTTACAACCGTAATGAGATCACCAAGTTGACCGCGTCTCCTGATGATCATTCCGGTGTCGAAACCGGCGGAATCTCCGGTGGTACCGGTAACATGGTCCAGATGCATCAGGTCGGTCATCCTACCTCAGCATTCTATGTCTTCAAGCAGGTCTACGACCAGGCCGGAAACCCCATCGACGGAGCTTATGTCGACCTTGACGGAAATGAGGTCATTGACGACAACGACCGCTACTTCTTCCACAAACCCGCCGCTGATGTGACCGTAGGTCTCAACACCACCTTCTCTTGGAAGAACTGGACCGCAGCCCTTTCAGGACACGGCAGCTTCGGCAACTGGGTATACAACAACGTCGCTTCCAATCAGGAAATGACCGCTGACCTTTGGACCAACAGCTTCGTGAGCAACCGTCTCATGTCCGCTTTCGATTCAGAGTTCGCCCAGGCGCGTTACCGCTCTGACTATTACGTGCGCAACGCTTCCTTCTTCAAGTTCGACAACTTCACCCTCAGCCGCAATTTCCCGAACATCTTCAATTGGGCCGAGAACCTGTCGATCAATGTCTTCGGTACAGTCCAGAACATCTACACCATCACCAAGTACGACGGCCTCGATCCTGAGGTCTACGGAGGTATCGACGGAGAGATCTATCCTCGTCCTAGAACCTACATTCTCGGTGTCAAGGTTAACTTCTAATAAGGAGGACAGACTATTATGAAAACAGTGAAATATATTCTCAGCGCTTTCGTGGTTCTCGCAGGGGTCAGCCTCACTTCATGCGTGAAGGATCTTGACGTGACCCCTATCGATCCGAACCTCAATACCGCCGACAAGCAGCTCAACACCGAGGCTGACTACCTGAACGTCCTCGCAGGCGTTTATACAGGATTCGCGACCTCCGGTTACTACGGCCCGGACGGCGGTCCTTCAATCTCCGGTCTTGACGGTGGTGCCAGCCAGTACATTAGGGGTCTTTTCAACCTCAACGAGCTTCCTACAGACGAGGCCGCAAACAACTGGAATGACCAGACCATCAAGGATTTCCATGCAATGTCATGGACTACTTCCGATGTGTTCATCTACGCATTCTATTCAAGGGTGAACCTTCAGATTTCCATTTGCAATGAGTTCATCCGTCAGGCCAAGAACTTCGGCGGTCTCGACGCACTTATCGCTGAGGCAAGGGCTCTTAGGGCAATGGCCTATCTGCACGCCATCGACAACTTCGGAAATGTTCCCTTCAGTGATGAGAACCTTGTCATCGGAGTTGACGTACCCCAGCAGATTTCACGTGCCGCACTTTTCACCTGGATCGAGGAGGAGTGCAAGGACCTTCTCAACAACAGCGCTCTTCCTGCTCCCCGTGCCGCTCAGTACGGACGTATCGACAAGGGTGGTGTAAAGATGATCCTCGCCAAGCTTTACCTCAATGCTGGTGTTTATACCGGAACTCCCAGGTGGGATGACTGCGCTGAGGTTCTGAACAGCCTTATGGGTGACGGATACAGCCTGCACCCTGTTTATTCAGACCTTTTCGGTGCTGACAATGACATCTGCACAGACGAAATCATTTTCGCGATTGAGCAGGACGGTGTTGACACCCAGAGCTACGGTGCTACCAACTATATCATATTCGGATCCACCGGTGACGGTGTGAACGCCGCTGATATGGGTATTTCCTCTGGTTGGGGCGGTCTCCGTGCTACTGATGCCTTCTACAATACATTCGAGGAAAGTGACGCCCGTAAGATGTTCAGCGACGACAAGTTCCACAAGGGACCCATCACTGACGTGAGCGACTTCACCGCTGGCGGGCATCCTTCAATGAAGTTCAGGAACATCACCTCTACCGGAGTCCAGGGCAAAGCCGCAGGTTTCGTGGATACCGATTTCCCTGTGTTCCGTTATGCTGATGTTCTTCTGATGCTTGCAGAGTGCGGCCTCAACGGTTCATCCAAGGTCAGCGCTTCCGCAGCCCAGAACTACTTCAATCAGGTACGCGCCCGTGCAGGTCTCGGAGAGCTTGAGCTCACCGCTGACAACCTCATAGCTGAGAGGGGACGCGAACTTTATCACGAGTGCTGGAGAAGAAGCGACCTCATCCGTTTCGGAAAGTTCACTTCATCCGACTTCACATGGGATCTCAAACCGGCTACCGTGGATGCACACAGGGTCCTCTACCCGATTCCTTCACAGGATATGACAAGTAGCGGACAGCTCACCCAGAACCCCGGTTATTAACAGATTAAACCGACTACATCATGAAAAAGATATTCAATACGATATTGGCCGGTGCGGTAGCCTTTGCGGCACTCTCCTGTACTCAGGAAGAGCTGGTGACCTTCAATCCTACGGATCAGGTCGCCCCTATTCTGAACGCACCTTCAAGTGAAGCTGTCACCCTTACCGAAGATGGTACCTTGGCCGCATTCACTTTCACTCCGGCCAGCTACGGCGTTCCCGCCGCTATCAGCTATACTCTTTATGCTGACGTCGTGTCTTCGGATTTCGCTAATGAGAAGGTTCTCGGTTCCACCAAGTCCCCTTCCAAGGAAATCGTCGTAAAGGCCAAGACTCTCAACAACATGCTCATAAGCGCCGAGAAGGAAGTCGGTGCAGAGGCTCCCGTATACCTCAGACTTAAATCCGAGTGGATGGGAGAAAGCTCAGCCGTCGCAGGTGGTGCATATGCTCTCTATTCGAACGTCGTCACCCTCAACGCCATCCCCTATGAGGCCGAGAAGGAATACGCGAAAGTCTGGCTCCCCGGTACCGCCAACGGTTGGGACCACAAGACCTGCGAGTACCTCTTCAACTTCGACGAGGATGATGTCACCTATGAAGGTGTGACGGATTTCGGTGAGGGTCATGCGACAAACGGCTTCAAACTTACAGGAGCAGCCGGTTGGGATGACGCTACAGGTAACTGGGGCTCTACCGCTTCTTCACCTGAAGCAGAGTCAATCCAGCTCGTGAACGGTATCAACGACAATATCGCCGTTTACACCAAGAACCGTTTCTATCACTTCTCCTTTGACAAGCCAAGCCTCGTGTTGACCAAAGACTTCTCGTTCGATCAGGTCGGAGTGATCGGCCTCAACGGTGATTGGAGCAATGATATTGTCATGACATGGCATACAGCCAAGCAGCGTTTCTACGCCGATGTCGATGTTGCGGCAGCAACCGAGTTCAAGTTCCGTGCTGACGCGGACTGGGCTATGAACTGGGGTGGTGAGCTTGATCACCTTACAAATGGTGGAGCCAATATCCCCATCGAAGCTGGTCAGTACAGGATTTACCTCAACCTCAATGACCTTGACAACATTACCGCTGAAATCAACGCTGACATGTACGGCAAGGAGGAAGGCGGCAAAGAAGTAGAGCCGGAACCCGAACCCACATATAAGGGATGGGGTATTATCGGTGACTTCAACTCTTGGTCTGGAGACGCCGCTATGACTCAGGACGGCAACGTCTGGACCGGATATGTCACCATTTCCGAGACAGGTGGACTCAAACTCCGTAAGGATGCTGACTGGACCGAGAACTACGGTGGAACCATGAAGGCACTCGGTGAGTCGTTTGAGGCTGTAGCCGGAGGCGACAATATTACTCTTGATCCGGGATTCTACAAGGTTGTCCTTGATCTCGATGCTCTTACCATCACTATTTCTGACGGAACTGTCTGGAGCCTCATCGGAGACTTCAACTCCTGGTCTGGAGACGTTGATATGGTCCTGACTGAAGGCAAATGGATCAGCCCTGCTACCAATATCACTGCTGGAGGTCTCAAACTCCGCAAGAACCACAGTTGGGATGAAGATATGGGTGGCGTCATGGAGGCTGTCGGTGTTCCTTTCGCGGCTGTTGCCAAGGGAGATAACATTGCCATCCCTGAGGACGGAATCTATATCGTAACTTACGATCCTGAGGCCGGTACTATCCTTATCGAGTCCGCTGGCTGGGGAGTCGTAGGAACCATCAACTCTTGGGGTGAAACCCCTGATCTCGCGATGAAAGAGGAAGGCGGTTGGCTTGTTCGCAAGAATCTCGCCCTCGCTGACAGCGACCAGATCAAGGTCCGTTATCAGAACGATTGGAATAAGGGTGACTACGGTGCACGTACTGCCGTCGGTGTCCCTGTCAAGGCAGACAAGGGTGGGGCCAATATCGCTCCCGGAGCCGGCACATACGATATCTACTTCGATGCTGACAATGAGGTCATCTACGTCGTGAATGCAGGCGAGAGCCTCAATTACTGGGGTGTCGTCGGAACCATCAACGGTTGGGGCGAGACAAAGGACCTCATCATGTATGACAACGGTAAGGGTTACCTTGTCCATACAGGTGCCGTTTTGGCCCAGGGTGACAAGATCAAACTCCGCAAGAACTCAGTATGGGATATTAACCGCGGAGGCACATGGGCAGTAGGAGAGGCAATAGCAGTGACTCAGAATGGAAGCGATATTGAGGTTGCCGAGGCTGGAACATACGATATCTATTTCGATGAGGCTGCAGACCTGATGTACATCATGCACGAGGGTGAAACTCCCGGAGAAGGCGGAGATGAGCCCGGTGAAGACGAGCCTGTCTACAACGACTATATCTATCTTGTCGGTGCTGATACCGATTGGGGGACTTCCCCGATCGCTATGCCGTCAGTGAAGAATGGTGAGAACAACACCTCTGTTTACAAGATATTCGCATACCTTACCGGAGAGTTCAAGTTCAAACCCAATGCTGACAACTGGGACGGAGACTGGGAGTATTCAGAAAACGGCAAGATATCCGAGAGCGGTTCCGGCAACATTCCTGCACCGGATGCTGGATATTATATGGTGACTGTGGACATCAAAGCCCTCACCTATGATCTTACGTTGATAAGCTCCATCGGAGTCATAGGTCCTGCACAGGATGGCTCTTGGGATACAGATACCGACATGACTTGGGATGGTGAGAAGAAAGCATGGACCATTACCATGGACCTCAAAGCCGATCTGTTCAAGTTCCGCGCTAATGACGGATGGGACATCAACTGGGGAGGAACCGGAGACGATCCTACTCCTGCGATAATCGGACAGAATGCGATCAGGATGGGCGGACAGAACTTCTCTATCGCTGAGGCAGGCAAGTACACCATCGAACTCAACGCTCAGGTGGACGGACTCGGAATAGTCAATATCACCAAGGCTGAGTAAAACTTATCATGGCGGAGACGGGTTCTTCAAAGACGCCCGTCCCGCCTTCGCTTTTGGACTGGAGACCCTGACCGGTCTTCAGTCCGCCAATTAAAGGACGATTGTCATGAAAAGATACATCCATCTGCTTGCGGCAGCACTCATCGCCGCATCGCTGCTGTCCGCCTGCGACGGCAAGGACAAGCCCAAAGAGGAGCCAATTACCCTTTCGGTGAATCCCACCACTGTGACTTTCGATGCGAAAGCCTCTTCCGCTCAGGCTGTGTCGGTCGTTACCAAAGCTACATGGTCAGCCTCTTCTTCACAGTCATGGCTCACCATATCCCCTGCGAACGGTACCGGCAATGGGATGATTTCTCTCAAAGCCTCGGTCAATGACGGCTCTTCATCAAGGACCGCTACGGTGACCGTGAAGGATTCGGAAGGGAAACTCTCTGCCACTGTACAGGTGACGCAGGACGCTTCATCCGTGAAGACCTTGGTCGCGAACCCTAAAGCTTTCGATGGCAACAAACGCTCCGATCTCACTTACCAGCTTCTCATATACAGCTTCAAGGATGGCGTGAGAGGTGACGGAGTAGGGGACTTCAAGGGAATAGAGCAAAAACTTGACTATCTGGATGACCTTGGTGTAACCGCACTTTGGCTTTCACCCGCTCACCCCACTTCATCGTATCATGCTTACGATGTCAACGATTACGGCAAGCTCAATCCGCTTTACAGCACTTCCAATACAACTGAAAGCGCTGAGTCAGATTTCAAGAGCCTTATTGATGCTGCTCATGCGAAAGGGATAAAGATATACATGGACTATGTCCTCAATCATTCGGGTAAAGACAATGAATGGTTCAAGGATGTTTTGTCAAATGAGAACAGCCCCTACCGTGATTACTACGTGATTTCCGATGATCCTGACACCGATATCTCTGCCGGCAAAATAGATAATTACGCCGGTGCCAAGGAGCCCGGCATGGGCGCATGGCATCCTTTCACTATCGGTGAGAAGGGTTATACCGGAAAGCTTCATTTCAAACTGGATTGGACGGGTTCAACTAAAAAGATCACCGTCACAGAATCCACTGATGAGGCCCAAAAGTCCAATTCTGCGGCAACCAAGTGGCTGTGGATCGGAAAGAACGCGACAAGTGTAGGATTGTATGAGACTTCCACCAACATCTTCGAGATTACTCTTGACGTGGACACTGATTGGGGTTTCCTTATAAGGACTTCTTCAAGCAGCTGGAATGCGGGCACCAAGTGGGGTGCTCCCGCAGGTGCCGGTCCTTTGGTCTTCGGACAGCCTTTCAACCTCGTGTCCAATTCCGGTTCAGATCCGGGAGACATAACCTTCGGAGGGAAGACATCATATTATTTCGCATCATTCGATGCCTCTATGCCGGATCTCAATTACGGCAAGTACAATGAGGCCGCAAATTCTCCCGCATTCAAAGACATCGCCGCAACAGCCGAACATTGGCTGGAACTTGGTGTGGATGGATTCAGACTTGATGCAGTGATATGGATCTATCAAGCGCAGATAGCCGCAAATCAGGCATTCCTTGCCTCTTGGTATGATCGTCTCAACGCCAAATACCATGATCTCGGAAAAGAAGGTGACATCTTCATGGTCGCAGAGGCATGGGAAGGACATTCTATAGAAAAACAGTACTACAAGGGACTCATTTCCAACTTTGAGTTTGAATATTGGGGAGCCTTGGGCAATGCCCTGAGAAACCGCAATGCCAGCAACTTCGTGAATTCTGTCATGATGTACAACAAGGACCATAGGGCTGTGCGTCCTGATGCCATCACCTCCATTTTCATGACGAATCACGACCAGAACAGAGCGGCGAATGACATCAACAAGAACGTGACCCTTGAGAAGCAGGCTGCGGCAATGCTCCTCACATCTGAGGGCAAACCGTTCGTGTATCAGGGTGAAGAACTCGGATATTGGGGTACCAAGGATAACGGTGACGAATATGTCCGTACACCCATTCTTTGGGACAAGGCCGGAAAGGATCTGGCCAAGAACGGTGTCAACGGGAAAGTGGACAACACCATGCTGAGTGCTTCAATCTCGGTTGAAGCCCAGAATGCTGACGCGAATTCTCTTCTCAACGTGTACAAGACTTTCTCGCGTCTGAGGAACACCTATCCCGCCCTTGCTACCGGAGCGATGTCAAAAGTGTCATACATCAATGATTCAGCCCTTGCCGCATGGTATATGACTGCTACGGACGGATCCAAGATGCTGGTTATCCACAATGTCGCCGGTACTGAGAAGACCTTCAATGTCGACGACAGCATGGAAAAGGTGGCCGGTCTCCTTGGAACAGCTACTGCTGACGGCAAGAAACTGACTCTCGGAGCCAACAGCTCTGTAGTGTTCGAACTTTAGAACAACAGCTTTTACAGAATACGACGTGTTTATGAAAAAGACAATCCTTGCAGCAGCCGCTGCGCTTTCGCTTCTTCTTCCCGGATGCAACGGCAAGAAGAACACCATTCCGATGCAGCATCCTTCCTGGACCTACAATACCGTGATCTATGAAGTCAACACAAGGCAGTTTTCCCCCGAAGGAACTTTCGCAGGTGTGGAGGCTCAACTTCCGAGACTGAAGGATCTTGGTGTTGATATACTCTGGTTCATGCCGATTTATGAAATCGGAGAGGTTGAAAGAAAAGGCTCCCTCGGTTCATATTATGCCATTTCCGATTACACAAAGGTGAATCCCGAATTCGGAACAATGGCTGACTTCGAATCCCTGTTGGGTAAAGCACATGAATTGGGTTTCAAGGTCATCCTTGATTGGGTGGCCAATCAGACAGCTCCTGACAATGTGTGGATGACAACCAAGCCGGCAGATTTCTACGAGAGGGACGAGGAAGGCAACGCCATCTATGAAAATGACTGGACGGACACCCGCAGCCTCAATTACGAGAATGAGCAGGTTTGGTGGGCACAGGACGAATGCATGAGGTTCTGGTTGGAGAAAGGCGTGGATGGCTTCAGGTGCGATGCTGCCGCTGAAGTTCCTTCCAAGTTCTGGAAAGCGATTCTTCCCAAGATGAATACGGATTATCCCGAAATCTATCTCCTCGCAGAGGCTGAGAATACTGAACTTATTGACCCCAAGGAGACTTTCGACGCATCCTATGCATGGAAACTCCATCATCTTATGAACGATATCGCCCAGGGAAATAAGAGCGCCGCTGACCTTAAGGCCTACATCACCGAGGATGATGCCGAATTCGGCAAGACCAATTTCCGCATGATGTTTACATCAAACCACGATGAGAACTCATGGAGCGGGTCGGAATTCGAGCGTATGGGTGATGCCGCGAATGCGATGGCTGTCCTTTGCTTCACTCTCCCCAAAGGCCAACCACTCGTATATACCGGCCAGGAAGTAGGAGTTACCCGCAGAATTGAGTTCTTTGAGAAGGATCCTGTAACAGATTGGTCAGCAAACCAGTATACAACCTTCTTCAAGGACCTCATCAAGTTCCGTCATGACCATGCCGCAGCACTTGCAGCCGGAGAACAGGGAGCTCCGATCAAGTATATCGAGAACGATAATCCCAATGTGTTCGCATTCTCAAGAGGAGAGGGCAAGGACAAGGTCGTAGTGGTGGTGAACCTTTCTTCCGAGCCTGCATCAGCCCATATCAAACTTGACGGGAAGTATTATTCCGCTTTCGGAGGTCAGGAATTCTCTCCCAAGGCAGAGTCTTTCGAACTGGGCGCATGGCAGTATTGCCTTATGTCGAAGAAGAAATAATCTATCATGAAAAAGTTGTTTTCAGTTATGGCAATCGCAGCCATGGTTTTCTCTTCCTGCGGGACTTCTCCCAAGGTGGATGTCAATGCGATATCTGATGCCACATCTTCGGATATCGTAAGAGTAGAGCCCCTGAGTTGGTGGACTGGAATGAAGACGCCTCTTCAGCTACTTGTCGGAGGGAACGGTATTTCTTCATTTGACAATGTCGAGATAGCAGGGGGAAGCGGTGTGAGAGTCACCGGAATCCATAAGGCTGACAGCCCCAATTATCTTTTTGTCGATGTGGAAGTGTCCTCTACGGCAAAGGCAGGTACATACTATCTGGTGTTCTCGGGTCAGGGGAAATCCTTCAAGTATCCGTATGAGATAGCTGACAGGAGGAATGGCTCAGCTCAACGCAAGAGCTTCACAACCTCTGATATGATCTACCTCATATTCCCGGACAGGTTCGCAAACGGTGACCCCTCGAACGATTCCACTCCGGATACTGCTGACAAGGCCGACCGTAGTGTGAACCTTGGCCGTCATGGAGGTGACATCCAGGGAATCATCGATCATCTTGATTATATCTCGGAACTTGGCGCCACTGCCATCTGGAGTACACCTCTTCTTCTGGATGATGAGCCTTCAGTATCATACCACGGATACGCTTGTGCAGATTATTACCATATTGATCCCCGATTCGGATCTAATGAACTTTACCGTGAGTTTGTCCAGAAGGCACATGCCAAGGGTATCAAGGTGATAATGGATATCGTCACAAACCACTGCGGTGGAGCGCACTGGTGGATGAAGGACATGCCTTTCAAGGATTGGGTGCACACTTTCCCCGAGTACACAAGGACGAACGTACTTTTCTCCACTAACATGGATCCCAACGCTTCCAAGAGCGAACTCGCCCTTCAGGAAAGCGGTTGGTTCGACACCTCTATGCCGGACATGAACCTTGACAACCCTTATCTGCTGAAATATTTCCAGCAGTGGGCTGTTTGGTGGACCGAGTGGGCTGACCTTGACGGTCTCAGGGTGGATACTTATCCCTACAATGAGAAGGATCCCATGAGCAAGTGGTGTGAAGCCCTGATGAACGAGTACCCCGATTATAATATAGTCGGAGAATGCTGGACCTCATCTTATCCCCAGCTTGCCTATTGGCAGGGCGGGAACCCCAATAAGGACGGATTCGACTCACATCTCCCTTCAATCATGGATTTCCCTCTTCAGGAAGCGATAACCGCCGCTCTCTGCGAAGATGGTGACAACCCTGAATGGGGAAGGGGCTTAACCAGAGTGTATGACTGCCTGTCCCATGACTTTGTGTACCACGACCTCTCCAAGATGATGATATTCATTGCGAATCATGATCATTCGAGGATGGGTGACACTTGGAACCATGACCCGGCCAAGATGAAGATGGCTATCGCTCTCATGGCGACCATGAGAGGAATTCCGCAGCTCTACAACGGTGACGAGATGATGTTCTCCTGCAAGCCGGGAGACTGGAGCGACGGAGCGAAGAGGCTTGATTTCCCCGGAGGGTGGAAGGGTGACAAGACCGACCTTTTCACAGCTGAGGGAAGGGCGGCAGCAGGAAAGACTCCCGAAGCCGATTATTCCACCGCCGCCGATCTGCATGACTTTACCGCCAGGCTATTCACTTGGAGGAAGGGAAAGGAAGTCATCCATGACGGCAAGACTATGCACTTCCTGGGGAACAGGGACAACTCCTATGCGTTCTTCCGTTACAACGAAACGGACGCCGTCTTCGTGTTCCTGAACAACTCCCATCATGACATGCTCATCCCTTGGGCCTCATATTCCGAGATCGCTCCCGCGACTGTGAAAGGTACTGACGTGGTCACAGGAAAGGAGATCACTTTGAACGGCGAAGTGGTGGTACCTGCCATGACATCGCTTGTCGTTGAATACAAGAGATAGAAAACCGAAAGAAATACTAACTGAAGATGAGAAAAATATTCGCATCATTGGCGGCTTTGGCGGTTTTGGCCGGCTGCGGAAATACTGTCAAGAGGATATCTTCCATAGACGGAGAAAAGCTCAGCAGTCCTGACGGTTCATTGGAGATGGTGTTCGGCGTCATTGACGGGACACCGATGTACAGCCTTTCATTCGGAGGCAAGACCGTCGTCGCTCCTTCAAAAATGGGATTCGAGATCTACGACGAGAAAGCGGACCTTTGTTCCGGATTCACTATGGAGAAGGCCGACAGGTCATCTTTCGATGAGACTTGGACTCCTGTCTGGGGAGAGGAGTCGCAGATCAGGAACAACTACAATGAGCTGTTCGTGTGCTTGAAGCAGTCCTCAACCGGCAGAGTGATGAATATCCGTTTCCGTCTTTATGATGACGGTCTCGGATTCAGGTACGAATTCCCTCAGGAGAACTCGCTGTCTTACTTCAACATCAAAGAGGAACTCACTGAGTTCGC
>DBWN01000143.1:0-1924 GCA_002308935.1 Bacteroidales bacterium UBA1237
TGAAGAGGCGAGGAAAAGGTTCAGCGGATAGGAGTTCACGGCATCGTAGTAAACGTTGAGGTGATTGTCCTTGACTTCGACATACTGTCTGGTGACGCCCTGCAAGGAGACTATCCCCGAGAAGTCGTCAGCCTTTGCAATGGGCTGAGAGAACTGGACTTTCACGTACGGGTCCTTTGCATCCACCATTCTGGAGGACAATACTTTGAACCCTTCAGCGGCAGGGATGCTTATAGAGGATTCCTTGGACTCACGGAACCCTTCTCCACTTTTTATCCTGATCTTGAATTCACTGTCGGTCTTTCCGCGGGGAATTCCGCTCACCGAATAAGAGAAATGCCTCAGGTCACTGCCTGGAGTGATGGCAAGAGTGCAGCTGTCAGCTGAAGGACATTTGAAGGACACCATGCTCTTCAATACTTCAACATCAAGAGGAGAACTGAGGAGTATCTCTCCCGATACTGCAGCTTTGGATGGATCGGCCGAACTTGTCACCAGCTCGTCAGAAGTGATGACCCCTTCTTTTGTGGCTATCATGAAAGAGAAGGGGAAGCGGCCCAGTTTCCTGTCCGATATCTTCATTATCTTGTCAAGCCTGAACACGCATTTGTATGTCTGTCCCGGCTTGAACGCTCCCTGGTCGGGTATGAACTCAATCATGCGTGGAGTCACCCAACGGGCGTTGCCCTTGACTGAAGGAGTGAAGCTGAAAAGCTCCTCTCCGACAGGCATTCCTGTCTGGACATCCGTCGACAGCGGAATGTCCTGGGCGAATTCGATTCTGATGGGATTGTCGCCTGTCAGCACTCCTCCCGAATAGGCTTTTATGAATGTGGCGAATTCGGTGCTGGGGGCTTTCTGGATGGAGCCTCTTCCGCAGGAATAGGTGGTCAGGATAAGGCACGACCACAGGAGCAGCATGACTGCAGTGTTGAAGAATGAGCGTTTCATGATGGCCATTTTTGGTATTATACCACGAAGATACCGAAAAATCACATATAAAATGCTCAATCGTGCTTATTCGGACCGGGAAAATGGTCCGTTGTGACATTTTGTCATAGAGCAGTAGTGGCATTTGATTTGATTCTAGAGGGGATGCCCGGGAAAGCCCCAAGAAGGCCTCTTCCCGAAGGAAAGGAAACATAAACATTCAAAATCATGATAAAACCATTGGCAGACAGAGTGGTCATTGAGCCCAAGGAGGCTGAGACCAAAACGGCTTCGGGACTTTATATCCCTGACACAGCGAAAGAAAAACCCCAGCAGGGAATCATCGTAGCAGCAGGCCCTGGCAAGAAGGATGAACCCATGGAAGTTAAGGTGGGTGACGAGGTCCTCTACGGAAAATATGCAGGTACGGAAGTGACGGTAGACGACAAGAAACTTCTCATCGTCCGCCAGTCGGACATTTTGGCAATCCTGTAATTCGGGATCGCCTGGACAATATTATATCATAAGGAGACAAAATCATGGCAAAAGAAATAAAATTCAACGTTGATGTCCGCTCCAAGATGAAAGAAGGAGCAGACGCTTTGGCTGATGCAGTAAAGGTGACCCTCGGCCCTAAGGGACGCAATGTGGTTATCGACAAGAAATTCGGAGCTCCCCAGGTCACAAAGGACGGAGTTACCGTAGCAAAGGAAGTCGAACTTGAGGACAGGTTCGCCAACATGGGCGCCCAGATGGTAAAGGAAGTCGCTTCCAAGACCAATGAGCTCGCCGGTGACGGTACTACCACCGCAACCGTTCTCGCCCAGGCCATCATCAACGTAGGAATCAAGAACGTTACCGCAGGTGCGAACCCCATGGACCTCAAGAAGGGTATCGACAAGGCAGTCGCCGCAGTCGTCGCTTCATTGAAGGAGAACAGCCAGGAAGTCGGTGACGACTACTCCAAGATCGAGCAGGTCGGTACCGTTTCCGC
>DBWN01000143.1:1990-2742 GCA_002308935.1 Bacteroidales bacterium UBA1237
GAAGAGGCCAAGGGTACTGATACCGAGGTCAAGGTTGTTGAGGGTATGCAGTTCGACCGCGGATACATTTCCCCTTACTTCATGACCAACTCCGACAAGATGGAGGCTGTCCTCGATGAGCCTTATGTCCTTATCACAGACAAGAAGATCTCCACTATGAAGGACCTTCTTCCTGTTCTCGAGCCTATCGCTCGTGAGGGAAGGTCACTTCTTATCATCGCTGAGGATGTCGACGGTGAAGCTCTCACCACCCTCGTTGTGAACCGTCTCCGCGGTACCATCAAGGTCGCTGCCGTCAAGGCTCCCGGTTTCGGTGACAGAAGGAAAGAGATGCTCCAGGATATCGCTATCCTGACCGGTGGCACCGTGATTTCAGAGGAGAGGGGATACACCCTTGAGAACGCTGAACTCGGTATGCTCGGAAAGGCTGAGAAAGTCACCATCACAAAGGAGAATACCGTCATCGTCGGCGGAGCCGGCAGCAAGGAGGATATCAAGGACCGTGCTGACCTCATCCGTAAGCAGATCTCTACTACCACTTCCGACTACGACCGCGAGAAACTTCAGGAAAGACTCGGAAAACTCGCAGGCGGCGTAGCAGTTCTCTATGTCGGTGCTACCACCGAGGTTGAGATGAAGGAGAAGAAGGACAGGGTAGAGGACGCTCTCAACGCTACCCGTGCAGCTGTCGAAGAGGGATATCTCCCTGGCGGCGGTGTCGCATACATCCGTGCAGCTGAAGCGCTGAAGAA
>DBWN01000143.1:2873-3541 GCA_002308935.1 Bacteroidales bacterium UBA1237
GGAGAATTCGTGAACCTCTTCGAGGCAGGTATCATCGATCCTACCAAGGTCGCAAGGGTCGCTCTTGAGAACGCAGCTTCCGTTGCTGGAATGTTCCTCACCACCGAGTGCGGCATCGTTGACATCCCTGAGAAAGAACCCGCTCCCGCAATGCCTGCAGGCGGCATGATGTAGGACTTTCCCTACGGGATACATATTATATAATATAGGGGTGGCTTCCGGGATCGGAGGCCATCTCTTTTTCAAAGCTTCATCGGCTGTTCAGGGGAAGTTTGCATAATAAAACGTTTTCAGTATCTGAGGGCTCTCAGAGGCCGATTTTTTGTGAAAAATTTTTATTTTGGTTGAACCCTTGACCCCTCAATGACTTATAACGTTTAATGGTGTTTTTCGGGCAAAAAATCTTTGAAAAATTTCCTTGAAATAATTTGCAAGAAAGAAAAAGATGCCTACCTTTGCAATCCCGTTTGAACAAAGGGTGTCTGAGAGGGCACAAATGAGGGAAAACGGACCAAGAGAGATCATTGAAAAGACTGAGGAAAGTACAAGTAGCAAGTACCGATATTTTAATAGATCGAGAGCGTCAATTTCCGGTCCACCGTGACGGTGGTCCGAACATGCCGGGGGACTCAAGCTAGCAATTTAGAAATATAGCAAGAAGAGTTTGA
>DBWN01000083.1 GCA_002308935.1 Bacteroidales bacterium UBA1237
TTCTTGCGTATGGGAGCCATGTGGTCCGTGAAAAGATCACCGTCAAGATGTGACAGTTCATGTTGGATCATCCTGCAAGCGAACTTGTCGAATGACTCCCTCTGGAGCGTAAGGGACTCATCATAATACTCCACTGTCATCGAATCAGGACGCTTTACGTCAGCATACACGCCGGGAATACTGAGGCAACCCTCGTTGTATTCGCACATGGTGCTGCTTTCTTCAACTATGACCGGGTTGATGAGAGTACGCCTGAAATCTTTCAGATAAGGGTAGACGTCATCCATTTCCGTACCGTCGACAATCACGACTCTCTTACTGACCCCGATCTGAGGAGCGGCGAGCCCGCAACCGTCAGCATTGGCCAATGTGTCCTTGAGGTCCTGGACAAGAGCGGCGATTCCTTCCTTGTCAGCAAGATCGACCGGTTCCGCTTTACGCCTCAGAACTTCGGCTCCGTAAACATATATAGGCTGTATCATAATCTTTTGTATTTCCTGTTATTACTCATCTTCTTCTCCCCTTACCTGAACGGCCTTTGGTCCTGCTCAGATTTTCCGGAACGGAAATATCCGCAGCGGATGCTGATGGTGTGGAACCGTTATGCCTGTCAAGCCATCCCTGCAGAATGATTGCGGCGCTTATCTTGTCCACTTCCTCCTTGTCCCGACGTCTGGAGGCCTTCATCCCGCCGTCTATCATCGCCTGGTGAGCGATGACCGAGGTGAACCGTTCGTCTTCCTTGTCAATAGGTATCCCGGGGAATGCATTGGCCAGGGTACGGAGGAACACGTCCACGCCGGATGCCGCCTCTGACGGTGTACCGTCAAGATTCCGGGGATATCCGACAACAAATCTGACTACCGTCTCATTCTCGGCGTATTTTTTGATGTAATCAACTATATTTGCAGAATGCACGGTGTCCATGGCGGACGCGAATATACCCAAGGGGTCACTCACTGCAAGTCCAGTGCGCTTCCTTCCGTAGTCTATTCCGATGATCCGTTCCATGGCGCAAAGTTACAAATAATCCCCGGATTACATGCCAAAGGAAGAAAAGGAGAAAAGAAGCGGCAATTACCGCATGACCCTTGTCGACGTGAACACCCATAGGGTGCTTTGGGGTCTGCGTATCACTCCCGCCAGATTCATAACGATACTTATCACTTCATTGGTAGTGCTCCTTCTGAGCGCTTTCCTTCTGCTTGCGCTCACTCCGATGAAGACCTTCATACCCGGATACCCTGATGCACATTCAAGAAGGACCGCCATCCAGAACAGCATGGCCATTGATTCACTCGAAGGAGTGATCAAGAGATGGGAGTTTTATTCCGGTAACCTGCGTAGGGTCATTGAAGGTGAAGATCCCGTGAAAATCGACAGTCTGATAAGACATACTGTAGTTCCCGGAACAGAATCTGACAACCCCGAAGACCTCCACAGCAGGGACACAATTCTACGCCAGAGCGTAAAAGAGGCAGAAGAGTTCGGACTCACTGCCGGCGCACCCCGTCAGCTTCCGATAGAGGGTATGCATTTCTTCTCTCCCCTCAAGGGAGTCGTCTCACAGGGATTCGACAGGGCAATTCACCCTTACATTGACATCACCGCCCCGGCCAATTCGGTGGTCGCCGCCGTGCTGGACGGTACCGTAGTCAACGCAGGTTGGACTGATGACGGAGGCAATACCATCATGATACAGCATGATGACAACCTCATTTCAATATACAAACACAACCAGAGACTCCTCAAACGTACAGGGGACAAAGTCAAAGCCGGGACCTCTATCGCTCTTGTCGGCAATACGGGCTCCCTCACCACCGGAGACCACCTCCATTTCGAGCTGTGGTACCGGGGTGAAGCAGTTGACCCCTCGATGTACATCAGTTTCTGACAAGATAATCTTCATCCTTCATGGAACAACAAAAAAGGAAGATCGCGATACTCGGATCAACAGGATCCATCGGGACACAGGCACTTGACGTGGTGAGACAGCACCCGGACCTTTTCCAGGTCGAGCTCCTCACTGCAAGGACCAGATGGGAAGAACTGTGCAAACAGGCCATAGAATTTGACGCCAATGCCGTAGTCATATGTTCGGAAGAGAACTATCCCAAAGTCAAGGACGCCCTGTCGGGAACCGACACCAAAGTGTTCCTTGGCATGGATTCAATATGCTCGCTTGTCCAGGGTGACAATATCGACATGGTGCTTACTGCACTTGTCGGGTTCAGCGGCCTCAGACCCACTATCAGCGCGATCCGTGCACGTAAGCCTATCGCCCTTGCCAACAAGGAAACCCTTGTGGCAGGAGGCACCGTCGTCATGGACATGGCAAGGAAGATGGGAGTCCCCATCCTTCCGGTCGACTCCGAGCATTCAGCGATTTTCCAGTGCCTTCTCGCCGCGAACGGCAACCCCCTGAAAAGGATACATCTCACAGCCTCGGGCGGACCTTTCCGTACCTGGAAGAAGGAAGACATGGCAAAAGCCACGGCCAAGGAAGCTCTCCGCCATCCCCAATGGGACATGGGCGCCAAGATCACTATCGACTCCGCCACGATGATGAACAAGGGGTTCGAGATGATCGAGGCAAGGTGGCTCTTTGACACCGCCCCTAAAGATATCAGGATCGTAGTCCATCCCCAGTCGATCATCCACTCCATGGTGGAATTCGAGGACGGGGCGGTCATAGCGCAGATGGGACATCCCGACATGAGAGAACCCATCCAGTTCGCTCTCGGTTATCCCGCAAGATTGAGCCTGGACAACCGCAAACTTGATTTCGCGGAACTCGGCCAGCTCACCTTTGAAGCTCCGGATTTTGACAGGTTCCCATGCTTGGGACTCGCTTTCGACGCCATCTCGCGCGGAGGGAACATCCCCTGTGCGATGAACGCGGCGAATGAGGCGGCCGTCTATGCATACTTGAAGAGCAAAGTACGTTTCTATGATATCCCGGACATAATCTCCAAGTTCATGGATGAGACCGCTTTCATAGCATCTCCTACACTTGAGGATATTCTGGCGACCAACGATGAAGTCTATTCAAAAGCGAAAGATTTCATAGGATAATTTGAAAGCACAGGATCATGACGGAAGTCCTAATGAAAATACTGCAAGTGGTCCTTGCCTTATCGACCCTTATCATCATCCATGAGTTCGGGCACTTCTCTTTCGCCAAGCTCTTCGGGATAAGGGTGGACAAGTTCTTCCTGTTCTTTGACGCGGGGAATTTCAAGCTGCTGAGCACAAAAGAAGGTTGGTTCAGCCGTCTTTTCCCTTCCCTCAAGAATTCGGAGACGGAATACGGAATAGGCTGGCTCCCGCTTGGAGGATATTGCAAGATCTGCGGAATGGTCGATGAGTCCATGGATACGGACTTCCTTAAGTCTGAGCCCAAGGAATATGAATTCCGCAGCAAGAAAGCCTGGCAAAGGTTGCTTGTCATGGCGGGGGGTGTTCTGTACAACTTCATCTTCGCCATCCTCGCCTTCATCCTTATCATGGGGATATGGGGCGAATCATACCTCAGCAACAGCGAGAACTGCATATACGTCAACGAACTCTCTTACGAGATGGGATTCCGGAATGGGGACAAGATCCTCAAAATGGATGATTTCGTACCCGAGAACTTCAGCATGCTGCAGGCAGATCTCGCGAGAAAGAGTGTAAGGAAGGTCACTGTCCTCAGGGACTCAGACACCCTCGACATCTACATAGACCAGGCGATGATGCCCCAGATCCTCAACACCCCGGATCTGTTCGCTGTAGCTGTTCCGTTCGTTGTGGATACAATCCCTCCGGAATCACCCAACTATGGAGCGGGATTCATGAAAGATGACCGTATCACCGCAATCGACGGAAAAAAGATCCGTTTTGTTCAGGAATCCAGGGATGTCATCTCCGGAAGAAAGGGCGAAGAAGTCCCGGTAAGTGTCGTACGTGGTGCCGATACGGTCAGCATGAGCATGAAGGTGGACACTTTGGGAAGAGCTCTCATCTACGCCAAGATTCCCGGCCTGATGACCAAGGAGTACAATGCGATTTCCGCTATTCCTGCGGGCATACGCCTTACAGGAGAAACGATAGGAGGATATCTGGATGACCTTAAGATGGTAGCGACTCCATCGACTGGCGCTTACAAGTCGGTCGGAAGCTTCATAGCCATCGGGCAGGTGTTCCCCAGCACATGGGACTGGTACCAGTTCCTGTATCTGCTTGGCCTCCTTTCAATAATGCTGGGTGTGATGAACCTTCTCCCGATCCCGGGACTTGACGGAGGTCACATCATATTCACCCTCTACGAAATGATTACCGGACGCAAACCCAGCGACAAGTTCCTTATCGCCGCCCAGATGGTCGGAATGGTGCTGCTGCTGATGCTTATGGTTCTGGCGTTCGGAAATGACATTGGAAGACTTTTGAGATAACATATAGTTCCTTTAGTATTATCTGATTCTAAAACACCTGCATATGAGACGCCTGTTTACACTTATCTTGGCTGCGGCCATCGGCATCAGCGCCTTCAACTCATGTTCCTCAGGGAACGTGGTACTCCCCAATGTAAGCGGAAAGGCCGGAGAGGTGATCATCGTCATGGACAAGGACAACTGGGAGGGTGATCTCGGCACAGCCGTCAGGGACCTTCTCGGCGGTGACTGCCCCTATCTCGCCCAGAAGGAGCCTCTCTACAACCTTGTAAACATATCCCCTACCGGATTCGCGGAACTGTTCAGAGTGCACAGGAACATCGTCATATTCAACATAGCCGGCGACGTCCAGGACGAAGGGATGGCCTACCGTACCGACGTATGGTCACACCCCCAGTGCGTGATTCAGCTCAGCGCATTGAACAATGAATCTGCCATGGAGATATTCAACGAGAGCAGCGAAAGGATCCTCGCCACGCTTGAACAAGCTGAGAGGGACCGCATCATCGCCAACTCGAAGAAATACGAGGAATACAAATGCTCCAAAGCCGTTACTCCAATGATCGGCGGATCTCCTCACTTCCCTTCCGGATACAAAGTAAGGAAGAAGACGGACGACTTCATCTGGATTTCAGATGACAAACAGTACACGAACCAAGGTATCTTCGTCTACAAGTACCCGGCTTCGGAGAACAACAACTTCTCCCTCGAAAGCGTCATCTCCCACAGGAACGCCGCCCTTCAGGCGAATGTGCCCGGAATGTTTGACGGTACATACATGACGACCAGCACATACGTAACCCCTACTGTGGAGTTCATTCGCTTCAGAGGAAGGCAGTTCGCACAGACCAGAGGTTTCTGGGAAGTTGAGGGAGACTTCATGGGAGGACCGTTCATTTCTCATTCCTTCTACAGTCAGGACGGAAGCGAAATCATCGTTCTGGACGGTTGGGTTTACGCCCCCAGGTTCGACAAGAGGCAATATTTGCGTCAAGTTGAAGCCATAATTTACTCCTTCGAATGGGAGAAACCGGCAAAGGATGAAGAAAAAACTTCGGCAGAGGAATAAAAATATTTTGCCATTCAAAAATTAATGCATACCTTTGCAATCCCTAAAACGGGCCATACGCCTTAACGGGTACTGATGGTGGGTTCGTATAACGGTTAGTACTCGGGATTTTCATTCCCGCAATAGGAGTTCGATTCTCCTACCCACTACCAATATAAAAAAATAATAATATGGCAAATAACGCATCTGCTGAGAAGTGCATTCGCAAAAGCGAAAGGCACAGACTGCATAACAAGTATTATGCAAAGTCTACAAGGAACGCCATTCGTGCTATAAGGAACACGACTGACAAGAAGGCCGCTGAGGAGAACGCTCCCAAGGTCTACAGAATGATTGACAAGCTCGCCAAGGTTGGCATTATCCACAAGAACAAGGCATCAAACCTCAAGAGCGGAATAGCCCTCTACATCAACAAGCTCGCATAAGCGGCTTCGCGGTGACGGGATGTAGCGCAGTTGGTAGCGCACTACGTTCGGGACGTAGGGGTCAGGCGTTCGAGTCGCCTCATCCCGACCATAAAAGAGGGTGTAACTAATTGATTTAAAGTTACAACCCTCTT
>DBWN01000088.1 GCA_002308935.1 Bacteroidales bacterium UBA1237
AAAGTAAGTGAAAAAAACCGAGAAATGAAACTTTTTGGGTAAAAAGCTACATCCTGAAACATTAGTAACTCAAACGGCATCCCGGCTTAACAGCAGCCCGCCTTTGACGTCTCCACCTCTTCTTGCCCCTCCTTGGCCAGCTTGAGCCATATCCTGAGCCCATTGATGGAATTGAGCAGATAGAACACGTACTTGATCACCATCACAACAGTATAACTGTTCGCCTGAGCGCTGAGCAACCTGTTGGTCCAGAGCATTATCGAGAAGACATTGACTAGGTTCCACAGATACCACTGGTCAGCATAAGCGAACGACATAAGTACCTGTCCCAGAATGTTGAGAACGACAACCGTCGCGTCAAGAAGGATCTTGTCCTTTTCGATTTCCTGGATATATCCCGCCTTGAATTGGGCAAGATCAACCCAATACAGAATACCGTAAGCAAGAGCCGTTCCGGCGACGAAAGCGGCTATAACCCAAATCCACTGCTTTTTGGAAAGCCTCCTTGCCTTTACCTTCTCCTTCGAATCAGCACCACGCTTGCGCCACTGCCAGAACCCGACGAACTGCATCGGCAGGAAATAGAACGCATGCTGGAGGAACTGTCCCATGTTGCCGGAATCCAAGTTCGTGAAAGCGCATATGCTGACATCAATGACTCCGAAAAGGAATGTCCAGATGTTACCGTTGGCGGATAGCACAGTATTCACCACGCCCATGACGGCGCCCAGAGCCACGATAATCTGTTTTACCGTCTGTACTTCCGGATCCTGAAGTTTGAAGATGTTGACGATTATCACAGCTGTCGCCATCCCGAAAAGGATGAACAGATTGAACCAGAAATTGAATCCTTTCTTCGTCTTTTCCATGGTTTGAATTCGTTCTTGTTTGTTATGTTCCTTTGACGATCTATTCTATTCTTCTGAGGGGTCTTCTTCCCCGTTCAAGTATGCATGGATTTTCTCAGCAAGAGAATCATTCCCCAAAAACGCTTTGAGATCCTCAAGCGGAGCGGCAGCGATCCTCGCGACAGATCCGAAATGGAGAATAAGCCTCTGCTCGGTCTTCTCCCCGACCCCCTTGATCTCCCTAAGAGCGGACTCAGTCTGAGCTTTGCTGCGGAGGTTCCTGTGGAAGGTTATTCCGAAACGGTGAGCTTCGTCCCTTATCTGCTGAAGCAGTTTCAACGCAAGGGAGTTCCTGTCAATGAAAAGAGGATAGGGATCACCGACTCTTATCACTTCTTCCAGCCTTTTGGCGAGACCAACGACAGTGAGTTTGTCCGTCAGTCCGAGTTCTCCGAGCGCCTGATAAGCGAAGTCCAATTGTCCTTTGCCTCCGTCTATGACGATGAGTTGGGGAAGGTCTTCAGGATTCTCTGCAAGCATACGGGAGTATCTCCTGTTCACCACTTCCTTCATCGAAGCGTAGTCGTTTGCGCCGACAACGGTCTTGATCTTGAATTTACGGTAGTCTGACTTGGAAGGCTGCCCGCCACGGAAAACCACGCAAGAAGCTACGGGATTCGTACCTTGGATGTTCGAGTTGTCGAAACATTCCATATGAACGGGAGGGACATCCATACCTAGGGCCTTCTGAAGATCCTCCACCGCTTTCTTGTGGAATTCCTCGGGATCGGTATGCTCTCTCTGCTTCATCGCATTGAACTGCATCTCCTTGGCATTACGGCGGCTGAGTTCCAACAGAGCCAGCTTGTCGCCTTTGACCGGGATACGGAATTCGACGCCGTCTATCTCCACATCCGGCAGGAACGGGACGATGACCTCCTTGGACAGGTCTCCGAACTTGGACTCGATTTCGGCGATGAATGTACTGAGAACCGAAGACTGTTCCTCCTCGATATTGAGTTTGAAGCCGAGATTCAGTGATTGGATGATGGATCCCCCTCTTATTCTCAAGAAATTGCCGAACGCCTCGCTGGAGTCCATTACAAGACAGAATACATCAAGTTCAGTGTCGCTTGCCGATGAGATGATGGACTTGGAGTAGTGCTTCTCAAGAGAGAGCATCTTCCCCTTGTAGACAGCCGCTCTCTCAAAATCAAGAGCCTCGGACGACTGCAGCATCAGATTCTTATAATGCTGGATCATATCCCTTCCGCCACCCTTCAGAAGTGAAATGATTTCTGAAATGTAGACCCCGTATTCTTCTTTCGAGACCTTGCCGACACAACATCCCTGGCACTTGCCTATATGCATCTCAAGACACGGACGGATCTTGTGGCGGAGGATTGCCTGTGAATCTATCTTATGGTTGCAGGTTCTGAGCGGATACAGTTCCCTGAACAGTTCTATGAGATTCCTGGCATGAATGACTGAACTGTACGGCCCGAAATACCTTGACCCGTCCTTGACGACTTTCCTTGTCAGGAACACCTTCGGGAAATCGTCAGCAGTCACACATATCCACGGATAAGTTTTGGAGTCCTTGAGCAGGATGTTGTATTTGGGCTTGTACTGCTTGATGAGATTGTTCTCAAGAAGCAGAGCATCCGCCTCGGAGTCCACTACAGTGAACTGCGCATCAGCAATCCTTGAGACAAGTAGCCGTGTCTTGCGGTTCAGCCTCTCCGGATCCACGAAATACTGTGCTACTCTTTTGTGGAGGTCCTTTGCCTTGCCCACATATATGACAGTCCCCTCGGAATCATAATACCTGTAGACTCCGGGGGAATGAGGGAAAAGGGCTATTTTTTCTTTGACTTCCACTGCACTATGTTCACTGTTTCGCGGGAACGACCTTGGAGACTTCGTCCGCGATGGCGTCACCTCTGAGATCCCTCTTCAGAATAGTACCGTCAGGGGCGAAAAGAATGATATGGGGGATATTCTGGATGCCGTATATATTGGTAGGGATCCTTTCTGCACCGAATATCTGGTCCCAAGGAGTCTCATAGTCCACAACCGCATCCTTTGAAGCCTGGACATCCTCATCCCAGACAGCTATGCCAACGATGTCGAAATCATCTCCATGGAATTTTTCATAGACGTCCATGAGCACAGGGACTTCAGCGCGGTAAGGTATGCACCAGGAAGACCAGAAGACGGCAAGCATATATTTGCCGCGACCGACATAATCGGAAAGCTTCACTCCCTCCACTTCGAAATCCGTGAACATCTTGCCTTCCGCTGTGTTGATACGCGCATCGGCCGCCTCGGCGATGATTTTCACGAACTCCGCGTCCCTTATTTCAGGGCCGAGAGTGGAGATGACCTTCTTAAGTTCTTCCGGTGTATAGTCGAAATACACGTTCTGAAGAGCATATAGTCCGATGAAATCGTTCTTGTGTTCAGCTATGGTCTTTTTCTGAAGGGACATGTACGAATCATAAGCCCGTGTCGAAGCGTCATCCTCGCCTACCACCTGATTGACAAGAGAAACTGATTTGTCAACATAGGCATTGAAAGCTCTTGTGAGGGACTTGGGATTATCGGAAGTGACCCTGGGTCTCTCCCCGGAATAATCCACGAGAAGTTCGGATCCGTCTGAAATGAACTGCAGACGTCCGGCATCCGACTCAACCATTCCGAGTTCTCCCTTGGAAACGGGAACCTTCAACGTGAAGGTACCGTCCGCCACCGTTACGACGGTGTCGATTCCGGCGACAGTGATATGGACCTCAGAAGGAATTTCATCGGCTGCGAATTTGCCTTTGAGGGTCGTAGTGGAGTTGCCGCCACAGGAAACGATAGCAATGGCAGCTGCCAAGACGTAAATTGATCGGATGTTCATAGGATGTTGTTGTATTGCCTTTTGAAATCACTTAGCCTGCCCCACATGGGACAGGCTAAGGATATTATCTGCTCATTAGAGCGAAGGGGTATTACTCGGCCCTGTCACCGCTACGACGACGGTCACGGCCTCCACGACGGTTTCCGCGGTCTCCACCACGTCCGCCACGGTTCTGGCTCTGACCCTGTGCTGAAGCGGCTGCTACACCGGCGTTAGGAGAGAGATCCTTCTTTCCGTAAACCTCACCGTTGCAGATCCA
>DBWN01000267.1 GCA_002308935.1 Bacteroidales bacterium UBA1237
CCGATGATATCGGAGGCCGGCCTTGGAATCGCTTTCCATGCAAAGCCGAAAGTCGTTGCGAACGCCAGGCAGTCCATAAATACGATAGGACTTGACGGTGTGCTGTATTTCCTGGGATTCAAGGACAGCCAATTGGGGGAGACGGGAGTCCTCAAATGATCTCTCCTCGTGAAAAACCAAGGCCGGGCCTTTCCATAGCGGAAGACCCGGCCTTCAGGTTATGACGGAAGTATGGTCTAGAATCCCGATCCGAACTGTTTCCAGTATCTTTCCTCCAGTCCCTTCCATTCTTCGACCGCTTCATTGTATACCTTGGCGGTATAGGCGTCGAGTTTCTCAGGAGTGGGGTCTTTCTCCAGTTCGCTGATTCCTTCAGCCGCCTTGTCCTCTATCTTCTTCACGCTTTCCATGAAGCCCTTTTTCGTGGTCTGCCATGAAAGTGTAGCCAGCTTGTTGGCTTTTCTGAACTGCCAAAGGACAGCTTCGTCACTGTACTTCTTGTGGCCGCAGAGGTCAAATGCGTCAGGAAGTTCAGTGGTTCCGCAGAAAATGGGTATCCTCGGGCTCTGGGCAGGGTTGTCGACAGAGAACCAGCATACTCCGCCTACGCTGTCGGGAAGCCAGTCCCTGAGCTGAGTGACGTGTGAATACGAGCACCATGCGACAGCTACCGTCCTTCTGAAATCGACTGTTCCGGGAGCTATAGCGTTGAGGGTGTTCCTCATGGAGGTGGTAAGCCAGGGGTTAGCGACAGGGCTCACTCCGGTATAGGCGGGAGTTTCACCGCGCTTGGGGTAATTGTAGATCACGTTCTTGGTCATGTCGAAGTCCGTACCTTCGAATGTGCTGCGCAGAAGTTCCGCGACATCAGCTGCGGAAAGCTTCCTTTCGGGCTTCACGGAGAAGGGAAGCTCCTCCTGCTCGAAACTAAGGCCCAGTGACGGAGCAAGGTTGTTGAGTATGAAATACTCCCTGTCACGGAAGTTGTGCCCCTCAGCATAGGAAGTGTTGTAGGCTTTCCAATAAACGAACTCTCCTGTGCCGTCCCACAGACCGTTGTCCTTTGCCACTTTTTCAACGTTATTGGAGCATAGGAAGTTACGTGAATCCTTGCGGTCCAGTTTACCGATTCGGGGGATATTTGCCGAGACGGCGACTTCGTCATCAGGGACCCTTTTCGCAACCCACACGGCTCCAATCTTGTCTTTGCCGCAACCGGTGATTTCGAACTGCCAGATTTCGTTCTTGTCCGCTACGCTGAGGCATTCTCCTCCGTCACCATAGCCGTATGTCTGGGCGAGAGTTCCCATAAGGATCACCGCGTCACGTGCGTTGTCGCACCTCTGGAGGGCTACCCTTTCAAGTTCCTCGATAGTGAACATTCCCTTCGGGTTCACAAGGATGTCCGGTCCGCTGAATGTCGTCTCCCCGATAGCCACCTGTTTCTCGTTGAGGCAGGGATATGCTGTGTTGAGGTAGGCGTAGGTGTGTTTCACCTGGGGGATTTCGCCCATGAGGCGCACTCCAGTGGTGTCACCCCTGAATGCCGTATGCATGGTCCCTCTGTAGACCTTGTGAGTTGCTCCTGCCGGATGGTCCTGGGCTGGTTCCATATGGACCCATGTCCTGTAAGTCCCGTCGCAGGTGTGTGACGTTATCACCGAACCGTCCGCGCTGGCCTTCTTTCCGACCATTATGGATGTACAGCTCTGGGCCGTGTATTCTTCGTAGTTTTCCTGGGCGAACCCCATGAAGCATAGTCCCGAAAGTATCAGGACCGCCAACAGCGATCTGCTTTTCATATTGATGATGTTTTTGTCTGTCCGTTGTCTGCAAAAATACTCAATCCGAGAATCAAAAGAAAGTTTTCCCAAGGAAGCGATATGTTTTGTATATTTGCATAGCACAGCAAAGGCTTTTACTCTTCAGATGAGCAACAAAGAAAAAGTAGTCCTCGTACAAGTCACCGAAGACTTCCTTCCTGCCAGGGAATTTCTGGAAAACCTTCCGGAGTCTTTCTCTTCAGAAGGCAGGGAGATTTCATCAAGGCGCAATGTGCTCAAAGAGTTCTCCACGCCTTGGGGAAATCTTGTTGTGAAGAGTTTCCGCTGTCCCGGCTTCCCATCAAACCTGTTTATCGGGAGAATCCGCCCTTCAAAGGCTAAGGCTTCCCTTGACAGCGCCTCAGAACTGATGAAAAGGGGGATTGATGTCCCTTCTCCCGTAGGATACGCCGAAGTGAGGGAAGGACCTTTTCTCCGATCACTTTTTTACGTGAACAGGAAGGAAGAGAAAATGGACGCCACTTTGCTTGTAAGACGTGACGGGACACCTGATGCGGCTCTCATTCTGGCGTTGTCTTCCTTCATAGCGACCCTTCATGACAAGGGTGTACGCTTCGGGGACCTTAATCTGGGTTGCTTCCTTGTAGGCGGCAAAGAAGGCGAGTACGGGTTCAGTCTTGTCGACACTGACAGATGCGGCTTTTCAAGGAAGGTGGGCGGATGGAGAAGACTGTATGATCTGAGGAGACTGACAAGGGATCAAGAGGTGCACCGGATGATAGTCGAGGGATACGCCCTTTCGAAAGGGTGGAGCCCCGAGGCGACATACAGGAAAGTGCGCTTCCTCAAATGCCCGTTCGAATTCCGGAAGAAAGTGATGTTCGGACTGAGGGGCTGCAAAGCGAAGAAAGATGTGAAGAAACAGAAAGATGATTGACAGACATATGGCAACAGATCAGACCAGACTTTACGGCGGGATACCCCGTCCTGAGACTACCCCGGACAATCTTACGACTCTCCGGGAGGATGAAATCTTCGTTTTCGGCAGCAATCTTGAAGGCATGCATGGCGGGGGAGCGGCACGTTACGCATTCGAGAACTTCGGCGCCGTCCTCGGATGCGGCGTCGGACTGCGTGGCCACAGCTATGCGATACCTACGATGCAAGGCGGGGTCGATACGATAGCCCCTTATGTGGACGAATTCATTTCTTTCGCGGCGCAGCACACCGAACTTTTCTTCTACGTAACCAGGATCGGCTGCGGAATCGCCGGTTTCCGGGACAAGGAGATAGCTCCGCTTTTCGCTGCCGCCGTTCCTTTGGAGAACGTGTGCCTCCCTGCTTCGTTCCTGAAGTACCTCAAATAGACTTTCCTTTCCGGATTTGGACATAGAGGATGCGGTCACTTCCAAAGAACCGTGTCTTCTTTCTTTTTGCTCTCTTTTGGGGTGCGGATGTTAAGATATTGTTACAATTCATGCCCCATATTGGAAATCTTTCGCTTTAGACCTACTTTTGCATCAACAATTCGACCATAAGACTCTGTACCTATGATTTTGTTCGATTGCGAGCGGCTGAAACATCCTCATCAAGGTTTTTATACATACTGTGATTCTCTTGGAGAAGCACTTGCAAGGGAAGCAAGGAAACGTTCTGAAGCCTTGTGTTTCTATTTGCCTGAACAGTTTTTCGGGAAGTTCGGAGACGACATGAAGTATCTCAAGTGCAGATCCATCGACCGTTATTGGCTTTCTTCTCCTTCATATGTCGAACTGTGGCATTGCGCCCGTCAGCGCAGCCATTATATGCCCAGGACAGGTAAGGCGAAAGTCCTCTTGACTGTCCATGACATCAATTTCTCCCTCACTGGTACTCCCCGCAAACAACGTCTTCACAACAGACAGTTCCAGCGTTCGTTGGACAATTCTGACAGGATCGTGACGATTTCGGAGTTCTCACGTCAGCAGCTTCTGGAAAGTGATTTCGATCTTCATGGAATGAAGGTGGACATGGTGCTCAACGGTATTTCTGAATATCATGGTACGCCCAAACGTCCAGCGATCGTTCCGGAAGGGGATTTCATTCTTTCTGTAAGCAGGATTACCCGTCTTAAGAACTTTGAAGTGCTTGTGCCTCTTCTGGACGGAAATGACCTGAAGCTCGTTCTTGTCGGTCATATGGACAAGTACCATTACGAGGAAAGGATTCTTGAGAAAGCCCGTAAATGGGGTGTTGAGGACAGGGTGATATTCACAGGAGCGGTCAGCGAGGATGAGAAGGTGTGGTACATGGAGAACTGCCTTGCTTTCGTGTTCCCGTCACTGGCCGAAGGGTTCGGTCTTCCGGTGCTTGAAGCGATGCGTTGCTCTAAACCGGTCTTCGTCTCGGACCGTATGAGCATGAAGGAGATAACCGGAGAGTACGGTTTCTACTTCAATCACGATTTCGATCCCGACGGGATGAAGGAGGAATTCAGAAAGGGACTGGAACTGTTCTACAACGGAAAATTCGACAAGGATGCAATGGCGGCCCACGTCAAATCATTCAGCTGGGATAAAGCCGCAAAACAGTATTTCGACATCTACGAAGATATGCTCCGAGGCTAGTGTGTCCTGTCAAGGAAGAGGTTGGGAGAGTCTTCTTTTCTTGCCTTTGTCTCCGACCACCCAGTATTCACCGTTTTCTATCAGGAGAGCCCTTCCGCGGCGTTTCCTCATGTTGACCCTGTTGTCCACATTGACGTCGATAACTTTCCCTCCATAGAAGGTGGAGATGTCCTTGAAGATGGTGTGTCCGACTATGATATGAGAAGCTCCGTATCTGGAGAGGATCATCTGAAGTGAATCAGCTGCGATCGGTCGTCTCTTGCTGTCCTTCTGGACAAGTCCCCTGTACCATATGGGGCCGAAAGAACCGTAAAGGAATTCAAGAGTGTCGCTGAGGGCTTTCCTCTCTGCGCTCTTCAGGTAGATCGCTCTGGACATCTGGCGGTTCACCTCTTCGACAGGAAGATTCCAGTCGTAGAAATCTTTCCCAAGACCTCCGTGGACGTAGATATTGTCCCCGATCAGGGCTACCGTATTCCAAGAACCTATCCATCTCCCCAATTCGGAATCTTTGTTCCACAGGGTCCTGTATTCCATTGAGAGAGCGTTAGCAAGGGCTGTGTACTTGGGCTTTGCGTATCTCATGTCTCCGGCGAACTCCATGGGCTCGTGGTTGCCGAGCAGCATGGTGACTTTGCCTCCGGACAGGGGAGCTTCCCTCTGCAGTTCGTAGAATAGCCAGAATATCTGGGTCACGTCCTCTCCACGGTCGAAGATGTCTCCGATCACGACTAGATGTCCGTCTCCGTATGACCATTTGAGGTCCTCTCCGATGACCCCGTTGCCCTGGAGAAGACTCACGACGCAGTCGAGCCTTCCGTGAGGGTCTGACATGACGAATGTCTTCGGTGATTTCGAGGGATAATGCCAAGGCTCTCTCTGGATAGGTCTCAATGTGACTTCAAAGGGGAGTTTCCCTCGGTGGTCCTTTACTGTGAAGGTGTATCCTTCGGGAAGGGAGGACATCCTTTCGTCGGAGATGTCGCCTTCCTGGTCAACTGATATCATCCTTGCTCCTGAAGCTGAGTAAAGGATGTAAGGACCGTCCGTGTTCAGAGAATCCCTCTGGGTCTTTCCCCTTTGGGAATAACCGGTAACAGGGGCGAGAAACAGTACAGCTATTGTGAGGAGTATTGCTTGTGATTGTCTGTTCATTGCGTATTCTTTTGCCCAAAGATAAGGTGTTTTCGGGACGAATCAATCAGAACATATCCTCCAGAGTGATGACTTTATTGAATATTCCGCAGTATTCGTTGCGCTTCAGACCAAAGGTTGTCACCAGGGTGGGGTGAATGGCGTGTTTCTTCGGCAAATGCTCCATCAAAAGATTCGTGCGCGTCAGCATTGTTCTGTAGAATGCCTTGGAAACCTCGAATTCATCACTGTAGAATTTCATTTCACAGAGATTAGTAACGTTGTCTTTTCTTCTTATAAGCAGATCCACCTGAGCTCCTTCGCTGGTATCGTTCCCCGGTACATTCCATGTGGAGTATTCGGCGGATACTCCGGAGATTCCGAGAGCTTCCTTGATTTTATTGATATGACGGAAACACAGGTCTTCGAACGCGAAGCCACGCCATGAGATGATCTGCTGGGAGGATTGGCTGTTTGTCCAGAAATACGGATCAGTGATTTTTCTCCCTGAAAGGAATTTGGAATAGAACAGACAAAAAGGATCCGTCAACTTGAAATAGATATCCCTTTTTGACTCTCCGAAAGGATAGTATTGCTCTATAAAGTCACTTTCAACCAGGGCCTTGAGCATTTTAGTGAGGTTCCCTCCAGTTTCTTTTCCCGTCTGTTCTGATATTTCGCTACGAGTAAGTCCCTTTCTTCGTTTTGAGAGAGCTAGAACTATTCGTTTCATGTCTTCTGGTTTGGTGAATGCAGAATCGAAAAGCTTTTCGAATTCGTTCTGGAGCTTTGGGTTCTCTCCCCAAAACAGTGCGTCAATGTTTTGTGAGAAACTGTATTCCTTATTGAAATAATTGAAGTAATAGGGAATACCGCCTAGAATCATCTGGCTCTGGACAATGTCATATCTGGACATGATGAATCCGTTCTCCTTGAAATAATCCTCGCATTCTTTCAGATTGAATGGACGCAACTTGATACTTCTGTTGACCCTTCCATAGAGTCCTCCATGATTATGAATAAGGTTGTCCAGTATCCATGAATTTGCACTTCCGCAAACTACAACCATCAGGTTGTCACGGTGGCACCCCCATCCGTTCCAAAATCCTTCGAATGCAGTAAGGAATCCGGAACGGGGCGTGTCCATCCATGGCAATTCATCAAGAAAGACAACTTGCTTTTCTCCGTTGTCTTTTTCCTGTAAATGCTGTTCCAGCATGAAGAAAGCGTCAAGCCATGATGTCGGGGTCTTGCCCTTTGGCATCCCTTGAAGACGCAGGGAATTGTAGAAATGTTTGAGTTGATCTTTAAGAAGATTCCTCTTCCCGTTCTCTTCATCAGGAGACAATCCTGCGTGGCGGAATGTTATCTTACCTTTGAGTGATTCGTCAACAAGAAATGTTTTCCCGACTCGACGTCTTCCATATATGGCTACAAGTTGGGCTTGGTCTTTTCTGTAGGAATCAAGCAACTCTTCGATTTCTATTTTTCTTCCAATTATTTTTGCCATTGTATTCGTTTATTTGTCCACGAAGATAAGAAAATACTTTATTTGGACAAATAAACCCGATTTTTTGAAAAAACACCGGATAATTGTCCACGAGATACCATTTTAGTGCTTGTTTGGACAAATAAAAGCCTTTTTCGGTCAAGTCGGAATCGATGATACGAAAAAGGTCATCCTCGAAGGATGACCGGTAAGATGGCATTTCTGCTTTCTGTGTAGGGACGATCGGATTCGAACCGATGACCTCTTCAATGTGACTGAAGCGCTCTAAACCAGCTGAGCTACGCCCCTATGGCTGAATGCGGATGCAAAGATGGGCCAAAAAAACGAATAAAACAACTTTTGCCACCAATTTATGGCGAAGGGTCCTGGTGTGCTTTTCCGGGGGATTCTACCTGAATTGCCGGGTGTTCTCGTTGTACATGAATCCGTAGCTTGACATGAGCGTGATGAGGTCTTTTTCTGAAAGGCCAAGATCATCGCAAAGCTCGTGCAGAGAAGGATAAAAGTCCCTCAATTTCTGATTCAGGACGCTGAGAAGCATCATCGGGTTCTTGGGAAGGTCCATTGTGATTCGTTTTGAGGGTGCAAATATAGTGATTCGCCGGAGATAATCAGCCTTGTGTTCTGTATCGGCCGATTCCTTTTTTATTATATTTGCATTCCGGGTCATGATACATGGACCCTGTAGACCCTATAATTGACTGCTATGCATA
>DBWN01000269.1:0-699 GCA_002308935.1 Bacteroidales bacterium UBA1237
CGTAATTCTGCAGATCCGACACTTGTAGCGATAGTTTATATGCCGACTCTTAAGTCTATTACTCTCAACGATAATTCAGAGTTTTTCAATTCTCCGAATTTCAGTGGCGACAACTTTAACGTCACACTTAACGGGACTTCTAAGATTTCCGACATGAAGATTGTTGCCAAGACAGTCAATGTCAATCTTACAAAGAACGCCCAGTTCACAAATGCAAATATTACCACCGAAGGGGACCTTGCTATAAACATGGAAGGCAAATCCTCCCTTTCTGTTAATTGTGCGGCAGAAAACCTTCTCATGACAGCAACCGGCTCTTCTGAGGCTTCGGTTAACTGTAAGATTGAGGGAAAGGTAGACCTGACTGTAGGCAGCTCTTCGAAAACCACCTTTAAGGGTAGCTCAGGATCTTTTGAACTGGATGGAAAGGGTATTTCCGCCAAGGTTGATGCAATCGGGATGCCCGCAAGGAATGTGCTTGTTTCCCTTAGCGGTGCTGATGCAAGTGTTGCCCCAACTGAGAGCATTGAACTGGATCTTGGCAAGGGCGCTGAGATTACTTACTCCGGCGACCCTTCCGTTAAGATAGTCAAGATTCAGAATGCAACCGTTCTTCGTCAGTAATGTTTGTTCTTGATTCTCACTGCGATACCCCAACACAGATGTTGCGGGGACTGGACATTGGGGCCAGTAATTCAT
>DBWN01000269.1:763-6377 GCA_002308935.1 Bacteroidales bacterium UBA1237
GCTGACATGGGGGAGAAAGAGGCAACTGGGCATGCCCTGGAAATGCTCAGTCTCGTCTATGATGCAGTCAAGGAGCATGAAAAGGACATTGCCTTGGCTTTCAGCCCGGAAGAGGCATTAATCAATAAGGAGAAAGGACTGGTTTCCATCATGATAGGTATGGAGAACGGCTCCCCGATACGCAATTCGCTGTCTCTCCTCAGGATGTTCTACAGGCTTGGTGTAAGATACATGACATTGACACACAATGCTGACAATCTGATTGCTGACGCCGCGGCTGAGGGTAACAGGTGGCATGGGCTCAGTCCGTTCGGAAGGGAAGTGGTGAGTGAGATGAACAGGCTGGGAATGATAGTGGATGTAGCACATGTCTCAGATGAGACTTTTTACGATGTTATAGAATGCTCAAAGGCCCCGATCGTGTCCACTCATTCATGTTGCAGGGCCCTCGCATCACATCGTAGGAACATGACTGACGATATGATCCGGAAGATGGCTGACAAGGGAGGCGTAATCCAGATCAATTTCTATCCGGCTTTCCTTTCTGATTCTTATGAAACTTCGATGCCTGGAGTTTCCGTCATTGCCGATCATATTGACCATGCAGTGAAGATTGCCGGTATCGAGCATGTCGGAATAGGAACCGATTTTGACGGTATAGAAATAACCCCTGACGGCATGGAGGATGTCTCGAAACTTCCCAGGGTTTTCGACGAATTGACAATACGTGGTTATTCTGAAGACCAGATTGAGAAGATAGCAGGCAAGAACTTTATCCGCGTCTTTAATGACGTGATTTCCTGCGCATTAGTCTAGGAAATGGCTTTTGAGCATATTTTTACAACAAAAATGTTAACCATCACAACATTTTTGTTGTATTTTTTGTTTACTAATGCTTTAAGTCTTTTATGATGAAAAGGCGCAGGGCATCCAGAGCAGCTGATGTGAATCTTTCGATATTCGTCTTTCTGTCATTCTTATAGACTCTCATTACAGAGTCTGTCCCATTAGGTCCGGCGAGACCGATCCAGACAGTTCCGACCGCATTGAGGCCATCTCCCCCGGGGCCGGCCAGTCCGGTTGTGGAAACTGAATATGTACTTCCAGTCAGTTTCCGTACTCCTTCTGCCATTGCAGTAACAACTTCAGAACTGATGACGCCACAGGTTTCGACTGTTTCTGGACTTACGCCAAGGACATTCTGTTTGACATCCACCGCATAGGAGGTTACAGATCCAAGGAAATAGTCGGAGGCTCCTGGAACGGATGTAATCATGGAAGCTATCATGCCTCCAGTACATGATTCAGCGGCGCTGAGGGTCATTCCCGTGCCTCTGAGAAGGTCTCCTATGGCACTCTGGAGGGTATCATCCTTATAGGAATAGATCATGTCTCCGAGTATGGGTTTCAACTTGGCAAACTCCTCGTCGATACGCCTTTCCTCCTCATCCTTGTTACCTCCATAGATAGAAAGCCTGAGTCTTACTCCGGTCAATTGGTTGGGGAGATATGCTAGATGCATATCTGCGGGCAGACTGTCCTCCCAGGACTCTATCTTTTTGGAAAGGGCTGATTCAGCCATTCCTGCTACCATCAGGCATTTATGGAATATATCTGAGAGGGGATTGTGCTCCTTGATGTCTTTGATGACATCTGGAAGGGCTCCAATCGCTTCGAAAGGAACTCCAGGAAGGGCATAGAGGGTAGCAGGATGTCCGAACCTGCTCTCAGGGAAGCGGAAGACCATCACCGGAGCAGTGCCTTTCCGGTTGGGAATGACTTCGCAGGTGTCCGGGACAAGCGCCTGGGCCTTGTTGATGTCCAGAACGTCTAACCCCCTTGCACGAAGGATTTCATGGACGATCTGGAGCTGGGGCTCGTTCACAACGTACCCTTTGCTTCCGGACAATCTGGCAAGCGCATCCTTAGTGATGTCATCCTTGGTGGGTCCCAGGCCACCTGTGGAAATGACTATCTCATTGAGACTAAGCTCATTATTCAGATTATCAATGATTGATTTGCTATCGTCCCCGATTGACAGCATCCTAGTGACCTTTACTCCGGTCTCTTCCAGGGCCCTTGAAATTGCCGATGAGTTGGTGTCGAGAATCTGCCCTATAAGGATCTCGTCACCTATCGTACAGATTGAAGCTTGTGTCATTTCAGCTTTTTAAGTATTTTTTTGACTGCTGCGGGGCCTTCATATATGAATCCCGTACAGATTTCGATCAGAGAAGCACCTGCATCAAGCATTTGCCTTGCCTGTTCTGCCGTCATTATTCCTCCTACACCTATGACGGGAAGCCTACCATCTGTTTTCTCATTAATGTACTTGACAAGCTTCAGGCTGCGTTCGAACAGGGGAGCCCCGGACAATCCTCCGGCGCCTATCTTGGTCAGTCTGGAAGTGGAAGTAGAGAGCCCCTCACGTGAGGTAGTGGTGTTACCGGCAATTATGCCGTCCACTCCGGAGAGCATGCAATAGCCTAGGATTTCGTCCAGTTCTTCACGGGGAATGTCGGGGGAGACCTTTACCAAAAGTGGCTTGTAGGTGTCATAGCATACTCTCAGTTCAAGCAGAGGATCGATTATGTCAGAGAGGTATGATACATCCTGGAGATGCTGGAGGCCTTCCACGTTAGGGCAAGAGACGTTTACGGAGAACATGTCCACAAAGTCGTAGAGATAGGAAAAGGCCTTTTTGTAATCAGCCACGATGTCATCGTCAGACGCCGAAGTGGTGTTCTTTGCGATGCTTGCACAGATAATGGTCTTCGGAGGGTCGGACTTCAGCCTGTCTATCGCATGGAACACACCTTTGTTATTGATGCCCATACGGTTAATAAGGGCCTTATCCTGAGGCAGTCTGAAGAGTCTGGGGCGAGGATTGCCCTCTTGGGGAAGAGGGGTCAGGGAACCTATTTCTATGAAAGAGAAACCGAACCATGCCAGTTCATTATAGTGGTCACCATTCTTGTCTATACCGGCAGCGAGGCCCACAGGATTGGAGAATTCCAATCCGAATAGTTTCTTCTTCAAGGATGGGTCATTATGCCTGTAGAAAAGCCTCAGGAGCCTTCCGAGAAGGGGAATCTGGCGGGCAAATCCAAGCATCCGGAAAGTGAAGTCGTGGGTCTTTTCCGGAGAGAATCTGAACAAAATAGGTCTTACCAGCTGTTTGTACATGGCACAAATATACACAAATCACTGGAATTCCCTGAATGTTCCGTTGTCGTAAAAAATGACAACCTTGGTAATCTTAGGAGAATCTTCTGTTGTTTCTTGCACTTCAACTTGCTCGACAGGTGGTCTGATATCCTCAGCAGGGGGGCAAGGATCCTGAAAAGACTTGTACATACGACCTTGACCGCAGATAAGCCATTCCAGATTGAGACGGGGGAAATGCCTGGCTACACTCTCGATGAATTCAAATCCAGGCTTGTTGCGGCCAGCCAGAATGTGAGATACGCTTGCTTTGGCTACACCGACCGTGTCAGCGAACTGTGACTGTGAGATATTCTCGGCATTGAGGAATTGTTGGAGGCGCTTGTTCATGGCTTTTTCTTTGTTCACAAATTTAATTAAATAATTCGAAATATTAAAGGATACAATTGTATAATTGATAATCCCTGTGGTGTGAGAAAGTGTAGTAAATTACTTAAATATTTAAATAGATAATTTGATATAAATTGCTGATAAACATTAAATTAGTTTTAATATTTTTGATAAATATTCGGTATCGGGGACTTCAATGTGTGATTTTTGCCAAAAGTTATTGAATTTATAATTCAATAGAATTTTATAATTATTTGATTTCTAATTGTTTATAATCTATATATAATAGTAATTATAAATACTTATTTTACATTTGTAATAGTCTTTGAAATCCGGCGTAATTTTTACAATTGTATCCTTCGATATCAATTATCCAAACGCCAATCAAGCCTTTTCCTGAGAATTTGAAAATCGCGTGCGATGGTTTAACTTTGTACAGATTTAGAATTCTCACGATGAAACCATCAATAAGGATTGAAGACTACAACTACGACCTGCCTGACGACAGGATCGCGAAATATCCACTCCCCGAACGAGATTCTTCCAAATTGCTTCGTTATTCGGACGGTGTAGTTGACGAACATATATTCAGGGAACTGCCGGAACTGCTTCCTAAAGATTCGCTGATGATCTTCAACGATACGAAAGTGGTTCCTGCCAGGCTGCGTTTTGAGAGAAGTTCCGGTGCTCACATCGAGATTTTTTGCCTTGAACCTGTTTCACCGGCTGAATATGTCTCTTCATTCGCTTCAACTGATTCCTGTACGTGGAAATGCGTCATAGGAAATGCCAAACGCTGGAAAGGAGATGTCCTTACTCTCTGCAATCCGGAAAGCGATCCCGAGATTTCCTCCATGGGCCTGGAGGCGAGGTTGATCGGACGCGATGGTCAGACCGGATCCGTTGAATTCTCGTGGAACGGTGGGCTTCCATTCTCCAGGGTACTCGAACTCTGTGGTACTATTCCTATCCCTCCATACCTTAACAGAAAGACGGAAGCCATTGATTCAGAACGCTACCAGACCCTATATGCAAAGATAAGGGGGTCGGTGGCCGCTCCGACTGCCGGGCTGCATTTCACTTCAGATGTCCTGGACCGGATCCGCAAATGCGGAATCGATACGCAGAATGTATGTTTACATGTGGGAGCAGGGACATTCCTTCCAGTCAAAAGCGAAGATGTTGCTGACCATCCCATGCACAGGGAGCCGTTCTCAGTAAGTCTCGGACTCATCAAGAAACTGCGGGATAACGCAGGAAAGCTTATTGCAGTCGGTACTACATCCGTCCGTACCTTGGAATCCCTTTACTACATCGGAGTCAAATGCATTGAAAATGGAGCTCCCGGCGATGTCGATCAGTGGGAACCTTATGACAGGGACTACTCCTATACCGTGCGTCAAAGCCTTGATGCTATAGCTAAATATTTGGAAGATAATGGACTTGAGACTCTTAAATGCGGGACTAGGATAATCATAGTCCCAGGTTTCAGATTCCGTCTTGTTGATATTCTGGTAACTAATTTCCATCAGCCGGAAAGCACCCTGATCCTTCTCATATCCGCCTTCGTCGGTGGAGATTGGCGAACCATATACGACTATGCACTTGGACATGGTTTCCGGTTCTTGAGTTATGGAGACAGCTCACTGCTTTTCCGCCGCGATATTGCTATTGGCCGATAAATTGCTAAATTTGTCTTTTAGACAAAAAAGTTTCGAAAGATGGAATTATCCGAATTTGAAAGCATATCCCCCTACAACGACGAGGAAGCGGTCAAGGCGCTGGGAAAGGTTGCCAACCATCCTGCCGTTCTGGCTATCTCCGGATATCTTTTCCCCGACAGACCAGTAACCTACCTCCGTGAGGCTCTCAAATCCGTCAAGAGTATCGACGAATTCCAGGAGGTGGTAATGAACGATGCGGTTACCTGGTGCATCGACCATACTGTCCACAATTTCTCGTATGACGGAATCAGTTATATCAAGGGTATCCAGGGTAAGTTCCTGTTGATGTCCAATCACAGGGACATAATACTGGATCCTGCCATCACCCAGCTTGT
>DBWN01000214.1 GCA_002308935.1 Bacteroidales bacterium UBA1237
AGAACTCAGCTGGAATCCTCAACAGCTTCGAATGAGGCTGCTTTCTTTGTTTACATTCAATTATACTAGAACTCGACTGGAAACCTCAACACTTGTGCTGCGGGGCACGCCTGCAGGATTATTCAATCATACTAGAACTCGACTGGAATCCTCAACCGGGGAGTTTGAACCCTCAACTTTATCTTTTTTTACTATACCATAAGACTTTCAATCTGGCTCCTTAGGCACTGAATGTGTTTTTTAGTCATACCACTAGACAGTTTTCCCAAATCGTGCATAATAGTAATGCAATGCACGGCTAACTCAGCGGGAGAGTGCCACCTTGACGTGGTGGAGGTCGTAGGTTCAAACCCTACGCCGTGTAAACAGGAAGGCAATCCGTGAGGGTTGCCTTTTCTGTTTATCAGGCATAATGGAGCAGAAGCCGAGCCGGCGCTGGGTTCTGCAGGCGAAGGCAAACCCTGTCCCTTTCAGTCAGGGCATCAGACCATACATCCTTACATATCTACAAACTTTGTCAGGCAGGTTCCGATGAGGATACACCTTCGGCCGAAAAGAAAGTATCATCGGACACATGGACATGAGTTTTCTTTTATTACAGCAGGCATTCAGAAACGGCAGCGGATTCTTCCTCGTGGACTTCATGAAGAAGATGACATTCTTCGGCGAGCTAAACACAACTCTTGTGATACTTGCCATCATCTACTGGTGCATCAGCAAGGACCTCGGAACCTACCTGATGATGGGATGGAGCGGAAACCGCATCGCCAACGGCTTCATGAAAATAACGGTCTGCGCATACAGACCATGGATAAGAGACTCCAGGATCATTCCGCACGGTGATGCCATCACCACAGCTACCGGTTATTCCTTTCCGAGCGGACATACCATGAACGCAGGCACCGTTTACGGCGGAACGGCAATGTATGGAAAAAACTTTTCAAAGCCTTTGAAGATAATGCTTTATCTGATAGTGGCACTTGTTGCCCTGAGCAGAACCTTCCTTGGTGTCCACACTCCTCAGGATGTTCTTGTCGGAATGGCCTCCAGTCTTCTCGTCATGTGGCTGACCTTGAAGCTCACCCGCTGGATTGCGGAGAAACCAGAGAAGGACAAGCTTGTGGCATGTATCGGTTTTGTCCTTGCCATAGCGCTTGGTCTCTATGCGGCACTCAAGTCTTACCCTGTGGACTACGATTCCAACGGCAAGATAATCGTGGAGGGAGCAAAAATGGCCAATGACACTTTCAAGGCCGTAGGCTGGGTGTCGGCCTTCCTGACCGGATGGATTCTTGAAAGGAGGTTCGTCGGGTTCTCCACTGATATCAGCAAGGAAAGGAGATTCTCCCGCGGCATATTCGGCATAATGGGTTACTATGCTGTGACCTTTGTTCTGAACACCCTTCTCAAGAAGTGGATTCCAGGACCTGCAGGCACTATCATGACCTGCTTCCTCCAGATGTTCTACATCACATTCCTGTTCCCTTGGATCATGAAGAAAGCCGAGTCCAAGTGAAGACGGGAACGTCAGATTTCATGAACTTCAGGAACCTTGGTGGGTCACCCCAGGCCACCATTCCATGCATTCAGCCGCAAATGGTGTTATCATTGGAATGTTGAGTCTCTGTTGATGGAGGTCTGTTGGACTTATGAAAAAGATATTCCTTCTTGTTGTTTCCGTGGCGTTGCTCCTGCTGCTCACATGCTGCAACAGCGAGTATCTGCCGGTGAAGGCGTATGGGGAGCCGTTGTACAAGAGCATAGTCGTGATCGGATTCGACGGCGCCGGGGGAATGTTCAGGGACGGGGATACGCTGACCGATGGGTTCAGGGCGTTCTTCGGTACGGAGGACAGCTCGATCGGTTTCGACTACCATTGTGAGAGCCCTTCGATTAGCGCACAGAACTGGGGTTCGTATCTCCACGGGGTTCCGCCACTCTACCATGGGAAGGACAACACTTCGGCCTCGAACAGCAGGTTCACGAACAAGAACTGCCCGAGCGTTTTCCAGGTGATACACGATGTGTACCCGGATGCACATCTGGCATCGATATCCCATTGGATTCCGATCAACTACGGGCTGATCGAGACTACCGCCGGTGTGTACAAGGATCCGGACAGACCCGGCACGGACAACGAGTACAGCGATGAGGAGGTGCGTGACAGGGTCTGCAGTTACATTGCTGAAAACGGTGCCCCCACCCTGCTCTTCGTCCATTTCGATTCCCCGGATGCGGCGGGTCATTCGTGCGGCTACGGTTCGGAACAGCATCTGCAGGCGATCACGGATGTCCAGGGTTATGCCATGGACATCTTCGACATGTTCGATCCGGAAACCACATTGTTCATCGTGATTGCAGACCATGGCGGAACGCCCGACGGCGACCACGGCGGAAAGACGGAAGCCGAGATGGACATCGTCTTCGGCATCCGCGGAAAGGGGCTGAACCCCGACGCCATGGAAGGTGTGGAATTCAGGCCAAGGGACCTTGCGCCCATCATCCTGACTGCGATGAGGATCCAGATTCCGAAGAACATGCTGGGAGAATGCCCTATAGGGTTGTTCGGCGACTGAGGGTGAACCTCTCGTTCTCACACGCAGGAGGAAAAGGTGCTATATTGATACAAGAAGGCACTACCGATGGAGGTCTGATGCAACCATGAAGAAGGTGATACTGATTGTCATTTCCATTTCCGTGCTTCTGCTACTTGCATGTTGCAGTTATGATCCGGTGAAACCTTACGGGGAACCCAGGTACAAGAATATCGTCATAATCGGGTTCGACGGAGGTGGTGGTCTCTTCGACAACGGCAATGTCCTGTCCGATGAGTTCCGTGCCTTCTTCTCAACGGAAGACAGCTCAATCGGTTTCAACTACCGGTGCGAAAGCCCATCTATAAGCGCAGAAAACTGGGGTTCATATCTTCACGGCGTCTCTCCTTCTGTCCATGGCAAGGATAACGGAGGTGCAGCGAGCAGCAGATACACAAATAAGAGTTGCCCCAGTGTGTTCCAAGTAATCCACGATGTGTACCCGGAAGCCCAGCTGGCATCGATTTGTCATTGGATTCCGATAAACTATGGGCTGATCGAGACGACATCAGGGGTATGACAGACCCGGTACGGAAAACGAATACAGCGATGAGGAAGTACGCGACAAGGTGTGCGAATACATAGACACCGAAGGAACGCCGACACTGCTTTTCGTCCATTTCGATTCCGCAGACGCTGCAGGACATGGATAT
>DBWN01000057.1 GCA_002308935.1 Bacteroidales bacterium UBA1237
ACCGACACCCTGGACGACAAGGTCCTTTGGAAAAGGGCTGATGAACTCCCCACATACCACCTCGCCAATATCGTAGACGATCACCTTATGGAGATCTCTGAGGTCATCCGTGGTGAGGAATGGCTTCCTTCACTCCCCCTCCATTACATGCTCTACAAAGCTTTCGGGTGGGAAGACACAATGCCCAGGTTCGCTCACCTTTCGCTTCTCCTCAAACCTGATGGAAAAGGAAAGCTCAGCAAGAGGGACGGTGACAAGTTGGGATTCCCGGTATTCCCTCTCAAATGGGTCAATAAAGAAGGCGAAGTGTCCAGAGGATACCGTGAGGACGGATATTTCCCTGAGGCTTTCGTGAACCTCCTGGCTTTCCTCGGATGGAACCCCGGAACAGAACAGGAACTGTTCTCCATGGAGGAACTCATCGGTGCTTTCTCACTTGAAAGGGTCGTGAAAGCCGGTGCAAGGTTCAACCCCGAGAAGGCAAGATGGTATAACAGGGAGTATCTCAGGATGAAGACCGATGATGAACTCACCGACATCCTCATTCCTGTTCTTGAAAGCCATGGGCTCAACATCGTTGACTGCCCCAAGTGCGCCCTTACTGCCGGAGCCGAGTTCAACCCCAAGGGAGCGGACTTTGAAAAGCATATCTACACCAGGGACTATGTCAAGGAAGTTGTCGCCCTCGTAAAGGAAAGGGCCACCTTCGTTGCAGACATCTGGACAATCGCACCTTATCTTTTCATATCCCCGAAGGAGTTCGACGCTTTCGGAATCAAGGCCGGAACATGGCTGGATACAAAGCCTGCCGATCCCAGAAGGCAACCCGATCCCAGGGCGAAGGTATACGATGACACCCTCACCGCTCCTTTCCTTGCCAAGGACGCCGACAAGTTCTGGAAAGAAGAGAATCCTTCCCTCGCAAAGGACGCAGCGGCATTCCTTGCACAGTCCGACCTCTCCCTCGGAGCTGAAGCTCTTGCCCAGGCACTTGAGGAACATATCAAAGGCAACGGCTGGCCGATGGGTAAGGTGATGAACTGCCTCAGGCTTTCTCTTACAGGAGCCGCAAGCGGACTCGGCATCGGAGAGATCGTCTCCCTTATAGGAAGGAAAGAACTCAACGAAAGGGTTGAATTCGCATCCTCAAGGTTAGCATAACACACAAACACAAAATACAATGAAAATAGGTATCTGCAGCGACCACGCTGGCTTCGAGTACAAGCAGAAGCTTATCGCTTACATGACCAAGAAGGGATACGAAATGGTGAACTTCGGAACCGATTCCGAGGTCAGCATGGACTATTCTGATGTGGCACATCCCCTTGCTTCAGCCGTTGAGAACGGTGAAGTAGACCTTGGCATCGCCCTTTGCGGCACAGGAAACGGTATGGCCATGACCCTCAACCATCATAAGGGCATCCGCGCCGGACTCGCCTGGAATTCTGAGATAGGAAAGCTCGTAAAGGAGCACAACAACGCCAATGTCCTCGTCATGCCTGCAAGGTTCATATCCTACAGGATGGCCCAGAACATCGTCAAGATCTGGCTCGAGACCGCTTTCGCGGGAGGACGTCACCAGCGCAGGATCGAAAAGATCCCCTGCCAATAAGATGGGACCGCTCATAGCGGACAAGAATCTACTGATCTCCTCCGGGAAGGATTTCCGACTCGGAGGGGATATTGATTTGTACCCTGACGGGATAATAATCCCCATCGACAAACCTTACCGATGGACCTCCGCCGATGTCATCCGTAAGATAAAATTCACGGCCGTAAGACATTTCGGCAAGAAGAACCTGAAGGTCGGGCATGCCGGGACTCTTGATCCTCTGGCAACCGGAGTTCTTCTTGTCTGCATAGGCAAAGCGACCAAACTTGCAGAAGAACTTCAGAAGCACGACAAGGAATACCTCGCCGGTATTTCTTTCGGTGCCACCACTCCCTCATACGACCTCGAAAAGCCGATTGACCGGACTTATCCCCACGAAATGGTCACGAAGGAGGCTATAGAAAAAGTGCTCCCTTCTTTCCTCGGGGAACAGGAGCAGATAGCTCCCCTATTCTCCGCCAAGAGCGTAGACGGTGTCCGTGCTTATGAGATCGCGAGAAAGATGTACAAAGCCGCACAAAGGGGAGAATGTACACCCGAGCAAAGCAAAGAGAGCCTGGACTCAGGAGCCGAGGACATTCTTTCGAAGCAAGTGATCCGGATTTCCGCGATAAGACTGGAAGGTTTCGCTCCTGAGGGAATTCCCCCCAGAGAACTCACTGAAACAGAAAAAAGGAACCTGAGAATCAACGTAACCGACAACTCGGACCTTCATCTTCCCCATGCCGACATAAGAGTCGCCTGCTCCAAAGGGACATATATAAGAGCACTGGCCAGAGACCTTGGAGAGGCTCTGGGCACAGGTGCCCATCTGGATTCTTTGGAAAGGACCGTCAGCGGTGACTTCAGAGTGGAGAATGCCCTCTCGGTCGAAGAAGCTCTGTCAATTCTTAGAGCTGACGTATAGTCAATACGGATTATTTCCAGAAGTCTTCCGCCATAGGTGATTCTTTCTCTATAATGGCGGCGTTCTTCTTTCCGACAATGGAATCAAGCCTCGGGAAGAAATCTTCACCGGTCAGCTTCTCAAGCTCATCTATCGATATCGCCATCTCTCTGGTGATGTTGCCGTCCGGATATTTCTTGTGCTCCATGAAATACCCGCAAGCTGCGTATCCGTCATGACCGAAAGGCTTGCGTCCTTTGGCCGGAGCCTTGTATGCCAGCAGAGCCTTATAATACGCTGTAGGGACTGTGACTTTGGTTCCGTTATTGTCCAGGGCATAGTATTCACTTCCTTCAACCAGGCAACCGGTGACCACATAAAGGGTATCGCACTTTCCTGCCCAACCCCTGACTTTCATCTCAAGGGAGTTCCAGATTCCTCCGTTGAAGTCAGAGTCCTGAGGAGTCATGTTGGTCCCGTAAAACGTGGTAGAGTTGCTCTCCTTGTCCAGCAAGCGGTCAGCCGAAGCGATCTGATGGCCTCTCGAATACCATCCGTTGTTGCCTTCCTTGTATCCCCTCTCCAATAGCGGCTGTTTGCTTGCAGGCATATTGGGATTGAGTCCCCAAGCATTGGTCCTCTTGATGACGTTGCCGATGTTTTCTGAAGTAAGAGGATAGGCGACCCAATTGGCGACCATGTCTCTTTCATCCCATAGGAAGGAATAATTCCTGACACTTCTTCCGTCTATTTCCATATAAAGGGAATGGAGGTTCTGCACAGTGGTTGAAGACATGGCAGGCAGCTCAAGCCATCCCGGCAAAGACCTGTTCGGTTTCTTGGAGACGGAACATGATATGACAAGTACCACTGCAGCCAAAAAAACTGCTAAAAGATGGCCTTTGATTCTGTATTTTCTTATCATTTTTCTCAGATGCGGAGTAGATTACAAATATAGTCCGAAAGAACGGATAAACATCCTTTCACGAATCAAAAGTTCCGG
>DBWN01000082.1 GCA_002308935.1 Bacteroidales bacterium UBA1237
GGTCAGCCTTCCGAGTCTTGTGAACGCTCTGCCTAGAAGATGTAGGCAGTAGTGAATTTAAGGGCGCCGCTGTGGGTCTCAATCATGTCTGATTTGTTCCTGTCGAGAACACCGAAGTCAAAGCTCAAAGCGAGTTTGATGTGCTTGATGATGTCAAGACCGATACCGCCTCCGATCATGATGTCAAAGCTCTGATAACCCTCGTCTGAAAGATTCTTGAAGGGATCAGCATCTCCTATCTTTGTGTTAGAGCTCAAACAGAAAGAAGGACCGCCGCCGGCGAAGATAGAGAAATCAGCACCGCTCCCGAAGGGGATGAACAGTTTCGCGCGTACAGGGATATCAAGATAGCTCTCCAGAAGAGTGGCGTCTTTGACGTCCAAGAAATCGTTCTTTGCTGCAAGACCCAGGTCAGCACCTACAGAGAGGCCGATAACGCGTCCGCGGAGGTTCTGCTCAAAGCTGATACCGCCAATATAAGCTCCGCCGCTCTTGTTTTCGGATGCGCCGTCAAGAGAGTTTACGTATGCGCGTGCGCCATTGTAGAAGCCGATGCTTGTCTGTGCAGACATCTTTGTGCCGAACAGTATCATAGCTGAAAGTGCCATCAAGGCAAGAATTGTCTTTTTCATGAAATGATTATTTAAGTTTTTACTCCGCAAATATAATCCATTTGTACAATTCGGGCAACCTCCTGATATGGTTTGTTAGGCGGCTAGGAACAAAGAAACATCATCCTGCCGGCTTGAGAGGATGATGTCATATCTTTCTTGGAGTATTCTGCTGTCAGCTATTCCGCAGGGACCGCATAGGTGAGAGAAAGCTTCGGCTTGTCACCTGAGGACGCAGGACCTTTCAGTACACCCTTGTAGAACCTGTGGAAATCCATCAGAGTCTGGGTGGTCTGCTGAGTTCCCGAGTTCGCGGAACTGTACATCTGGGCGAGCATCATGTAACTGTAATAGTTGGAGTATCCTCCGTAACCACCATAGCCTCCATAACCGTAACCGCCGTATCCGTAACCGCCATATCCGCCGTATCCGTACATGTCGTTGTAATAGCTGGCATAGGCCATCTGGTTATAGAAGTCGCTCATGTTGCTGTTAGATGAATTCGAGTTGCTCTGGGTTATGACCTCTTCCCTGGTAGCCAGGAACCAGACATCGTAATTGTCTATCTTGTCAAGATTCTTGAGTTTCACCATCTCCTGGACATGATGGGAGATATCGGGCGCGTATACTCCAAGAGATCGGTTGATTTCTCCCTGGTTCTCTGTGGAGATCGAAGCGTCGGTGATGCCGGCGAAGGTCACAGTTTTATCATCGGCCACTATACGGGTTGTGGGGCTGATGATCCTGGGATACTGGTCCATCAGAGTATAATCTTCAGGAAAATCGAAAGGCATGGTGATAGTCGCCTTGCTGACGATTATGGAGTTAGGGTCGCCATGCTTTGAGATTTCTTCTATTATCTTCTTCCTTAAGGAGTTCGCCTTGATGACCGGCTTAAGACCCCTTCCGCCTTCAAAGTAAATGTTCTCTCCGGCCTTGCCCTCCATGCTTTTGCTCTCATGAGTGGTGATATCAAGAGCCAGCTGAGGGTAATTTGTAGGAGATGTGTCGGTCACATCGGCCATGTCGTAGATTTGGGTGGGGCCGAGATAAAAGACGAAGGAGGTGTCAACAAGGCCCTTGTCCTTGTACTGTGCTGAGAACTTGAGGGTAGCAGTACTTCCATATATGTAACCGTCCTGCACGTCGATAGGCAGGCGGAACATGTTGATCCTTCCTCCGTTCCCGGTGGGTTCATCCGTTGAAATGTAGATTCCGGGGAACTTCTTCACGTAGTTGGTGATGGTGTCAAGGTCGTGCTGTGTGATTCCGAAGAACTTTTCTCCGAACTCCTTCGAGAAATTGAACGAAAGAGAATCCACGCCATTGTAGATGGGGATTCCGTCGGTAATCCTCTTCTTAATGTATGAAACATCCTGCTTGTTGGAAGTGAGGTCGATGGGCTTGTCAAGCTCGTAAACGTTCACCTTCTGGAGTATGTTTGCCTGTGAAGGGTCCGCTGTGGAAATGGAGTCGCTTACTGCTGTGAAGTGAAACTCGTGGAAAACCTGAGTACCGGGGAGACCGAAGTCAAGCGTGTCCATCAAGGGGACAAGAGTGAACGCTGTGGCTCTGGTTGTGAGCCCGAACAGTTCATCTCTCACGGCACCGAAGGTCAGACGGTAAAGGCTGAGACCCGAAAGGGAGTCCGCCTGACGCATTTCTATGTCGTCGATATCTATATCGCAGGTGTAAATGTCGAATTTCTGATTGGCGGCTATGTAGTCTTCGCCAAGCTCCTTGTTGACATTGACGCAGGACAGGCAGCAGATTGCGGCAAGAGATGAGGCCATCAGCCTGAAAACCCTGCGGTTAATGTTCGGATGTATCATTGTAACTTTTCGTAAAATCCGTTATACTCGTCGATGTAGGAACCGTCTTCGTAGGACTGCTTGTTGAAAGGCAGAACCGGCAGGCCGAGTTCCTTGCAATATCCGATGACCTCCTGGTCAGCTCCTTCTGAGCCGATAATGACGCCGTCAGAATACTGTGCAGCTAATTTCGCAAGATTTGTGCCAGTAGGTTCGTTCAGAAGAGCTACGTCCGCGTCGGATATCTGACCGAGTTTGGCGAGGGATGCGAAGTCACCGGCGAAAAGATCCTTCGGGGTGTCATCATAGAGTGAAAGGACGATTTTTGTTCCTGCGAAAATCGGGTCTTCGCGGTAAACTTTCTTCAGGAAAAGAGGGAGGATATGGGTGATCCACCCCTGGCAATGTATGATGTCCGGTGTCCAGCGGAGTTTCTTAGCAGTTTCAAGTACGCCACGGGCGAAAAAGACAGCTCTTTCCGCATTGTCCTGGAAGAAAACGCCTTTCTCATCGGCATAAATCTGTTTGCGCTTGAAATAATCGTCGTTGTCAATGAAGTAGACCTGCATTCTTGCTGCTGCAATTGACGCGACTTTTATGATGAGAGGCCTGTCGACATCATTGATGATGATGTTCATGCCGGAGAGGCGAATGACCTCATGAAGTTGGTTTTTTCTTTCGTTTATGCATCCATAGCGGGGCATGAAAGAACGGATCTCTTTCCTTCTTTCCTGGATGCCTTGGGGAAGATATCTGCCTATATCAGCGATGTGATTCTCGGGAAGATAGGGGTATATCTCCGAGTTGACGAACATTATTCTTTTTGCGGACTCTCCCATGATTGAACACGATTCTTTGGACAACGTCCGGCAACGGAGCCGGAACACCTCAAAAAATCTCAACAAAGGTAAGAAATTTTTTCGATATTTCGATATTTCACTATCTTTGAGGTCAATTTGGAGGACTGTGTCCTTTTCTGAAAGTGGTCAATTATGCGAGGAGAAGGGAAAATAATCCGTAGAAGAATAGCTAACGCTTACTTTTCATCAGTGATCAGCATCAGTCTGGTGCTTCTTCTGGTGGGCGTTGCATCAATGCTTCTTGTGAATACGGAGAGTGTTTCGGATTATTTCAAGGAGAACATGCAGGTATCTGTCCTGATGAAACCCGAAGTCACCGAAGATGCGGCTTACGGTTACAAGGAAACACTCGACGCTCTTCCTTTCATCAAAGCGACCCAGCTGGTTTCCCGGCAACAGGGAGAGAAGGAGATGTCGGACATGCTCGGAAAGGATTTCCTGAAGGTTTTTGAGACTTCCCCGATACCCGTTTCATTCTACCTCACCCTAAGAGCGGATTATGTGGTTGCCGACAGCCTGAAGGTCGTAGAGGACAAGATTTTGGAGTCCCCTCTGGTCGAGGAGGTGGTGTACCAGCAATCATTGGTGGAAAAGTTGAACGCCAATCTCCGGAAAATCTCCCTCGTTCTGGGTATCGCGATAGCAATTCTTCTTTTCATCTCGTTTGTCCTTATCAACAATGTGATGAGGCTTACCGTATATGAGAGGAGATTCACTGTGCATACGATGAGGCTCGTAGGAGCCACTAAGTCCTTCATCAGGGGGCCGTTCCTGGCCAAGTCCGCCCTTATGGGTCTTTTCTCCGCATTTTTGGCGATAATCATGCTTCTGGGAATCCTCTTCTTCGTGAGGAACGAGTTCCCTCAACTCTTCGACATATTCAGACTCGACCTTCTTCTTCTCGTCATCGGGATAGTGATAGTTTCGGGACTGGTGATTTGTGTTGTCAGCACCTATTTCGTCGTAGGGAAACTTGTTTCCCTCTCAAATGACGAGTTATATTATTGATTTATGGACGACAAGAAATTCGCTATGACTCCCAAGGGGGTCAAATTCCTGATAGTAGGTTTCCTCGTGATGGTAGCGGGGTTCATACTTATGGCCGGTGGTGGAAGTTCCGACCCTTCGGTCTTCAATTATGACATGTTTGACTTCCGCCGTCTGGTGGCAGCTCCCTTAGTGATCATTTGCGGAGTCGTTATCGAGATTCTCGCGATCATGGGCTCTTTCAAAGAGGGCAAAGGCCAGGACAAGAAGTGATACTGAACCATTGACTTTTATTTGAGATTATGGAGTGGTGGCAAGCTATTCTCCTTGGAATAGTCCAAGGTTTGACTGAGTTTCTTCCTGTCAGCAGCAGCGGACATCTTATGATATTCAAGGAACTTCTAGGCGTTGACGCAGAAGGTTTTCTGGATTTCACGGTTACGGTCCATTTCGCTACTGTGCTCAGTACGATAGTTGTATTCTGGGGCATGATATGGACCCTTCTGAAGGGCTTTTTCAAGTTCAAATACAACGATGAGACGGATTATATCTGCAAGATACTGTTCTCAATGATTCCTGTGGCGATCGTAGGATTCGCTTTCAAGGACAAAGTAGAGGCAATGTTCGGGAATACCCTTACCCATGTGGCGTATGGTCTGATTGTAACGGCCCTTCTGCTTCTCTTCTCCGATCAGGTAGGAAAGAGGATCAATTTCCCTTGGACCCGTAAAAACAATTACAGGAACGGTATATCTTATTGGCAGTCCTTCGTGGTGGGAATAGGACAGGCTTGCGCGGTAGCCCCTGGTCTTTCCAGAAGTGGGACCACTATCGCTACCGGCCTCCTTTCCGGAGTCAAGAGAGAAGTCATGGCTCAGTTCTCATTCCTTATGGTACTTATTCCTATCATCGGAGAACAGTCACTTGACCTTCTCAAGGTGGCCACCGGTGAAGCATCGTTCGGAGACGGGGTAGGAGCCGCAGCTCTGATTCTCGGTTTCATTTTCGCGTTCATCTCCGGCTTTTTCGCATGCAAGGTGATGATCGCCATCGTGAAGAAAGCCCGCCTTTCCTGGTTCGCGCTCTACTGTTTCATTGTAGCTCTTCTGATACTCATCTTCGCATAGGCCTCGGATGACCGCAAGAAGATACTCATATTTTGTGGCGGACGCCCATCTCGGACTTGATGTCAAGGACATGAAGGGAAGGGAGGAGCGCTTCGTCAGTTTCTTGCGTTCAATCCCTGCTGAAGAAACCGAAGCCCTGTATCTGATGGGGGACATTTGGGATTTTTGGTATGAATACAGAGATTTGGTGCCAAAGGGTTACGTGAGAGTGTTCGCAGCACTTGTTTCCCTCATGGACAGCGGAGTCAAAGTGTACTTTTTCCAAGGCAATCACGATATCTGGAGCTACAACTATTTTGAAAGTCTGGGAATGGAGAGGCTCATTCAGCCTCATGTCTGTAAAATAGGAGATAAGCTTTTCTGTCTTGGCCATGGCGACGGGCTCGGTCCCGGTATGCACGGTTACAAGATCATGCGCTGGTGCTTCCATAACCGCTTCCTTCAGAAATGCTTCAGCGGCCTGCATCCGTGGTTCGCTTTCAGATTGGGACAAGGTTGGTCCAAGAGTTCCCGTCTTGCGAAGAATGTCGAATATGTTTTCAATGGCACGGATGAACCTCTGTACAAATGGGCTGATGCATTCCAGAACGGGCGTGGCGAAGCGGAGCGAGTGGATTATTTCATTTTCGGGCACTTCCATACGTCAGTGGACATGGAACTGGAATCCGGGGGCAGGCTGCTTGTGCTCAAGGATTGGATGGATTCCTCACCTTATATGGTCTTCGACTCTGTATCGGGAGAAATACTTGTCGTCAAGTAGGTTTCTTCTTCCCGTGAGGACAAAGAACCGGTTAACAACACATAAAACCAAAAACCAACCATATGCGCCTCGTAACAATTTCTTTTTGTCTGTTGGCGTTTTTGACCTCAGGTATAGTCTCTAACGCTCAGAAGGGCCCAAGAGGGCAGCTGGTCGCCGCTGCGGCAAGAGTTGACATCACTCCGTTGGAAAAAGATCTTCCACCGACCTCTCAGGGAATCCTTGATCATTGCTATGCAAGGATCATCGCTTTCGGTAACGGCTCTACAAAAGCGGCTTTCATAACATTTGATGCCGGAGCGGTCAATTCTTCCGTAGCCTCCTATGTCGATCAGATGGCATCGAAGGAACTGGGGATACCCGTTGGCAATATTCTCTATAACGGCACACATACCCACTCCGGTTCATCAGTCTCTTCGGATGAGGTGGGCAAAAGGGTTTTTGAAGGTCTGAAGGATGCTGTATCAAGGCTTGCTCCTGCAAAAGTCGGATACGGAAGCGGAGTCTCCTATCTAAATGTCAAAAGGGACCTTTTCGATCCCGAGAGGGGGACTTGGTGGGAAGGCCCTGATTATGACGGAAAGTCCGACAAGACCGTTGCTGTAATATATTTCGAGGGTTTGGACGGAAAGCCTATAGCGACCTACTTCAATTATGCGATGCATGCCGTCATAACAGGCAACACCGACAAGGTAAGTGCCGATTTCCCGGGAGCTGCTGAAAGGTATATCGAAAGCAAATATGGAGAAGACTTTGTCGCCAGCTTCGCCTCCGGTGCCGCCGGAGACCAGAACCCGATATATTTCCAGCAGACATTTGATCTACGGGACATAAGGATCGCTGATTATGCTGCACGTGGGGAGGACATATCCAACAGAATGCCTCCCGGAGGTCAAGGCCTTGACCGTACAAAGCCTGAGGTGCAAAGACTTCTTGGAGAGCAGGAGAGGATGATCGAAAGTTACGGGCAGATACTTGGGGAAGAGGTGAAGTATGTCATCCAGCAGATGAGGCGTTTCGAGTCTTCAGTCACGATAAATGCTGCCAGAAAGACGGTCAGCGTACCAGGGAGAAGGCTGCTCAACAATGAAGGCCGTGCCGGTTATACGGGCCAGTATGAGGATGCGGATCCTGTAAATATCGGTTTGGCCCTTCTGATGATTGATGACATCCCCGTCACAGCAGTGGCGGCGGAAGTGTATAATCCTATTGCAGTACGCCTGAAGAGGGAATCCCCGTATTCCAGGACTATGATGACAACTCTATCATATGTCGAAGGATTAGGATACGGTGGATATATTCCGGATGACGAATCCTATGGCGCCGAGACTTTTGAGGTGCTTACGTCCCGTTACAAGCAGGGATTCGCGGAAAGCGCCATAGTGAACGGTCTTCTGGATATGATACACGACGCTACTCACTGATTATTCCTGAGTTTATCACTATATTGCGGGGTGGTTCCTTCCTGAAGGATGTGGATCACCCTTCGCTTTAGACACAAAACACCATAACCGATGAAAAGAATAATGCTTTTGTCTCTGATTGCTCTGGCCGGATTCTCCCTTTCCGCCCAGAACATCTATCATGACGAACAGGTCACCGTAGACAAGATAGAGAAGGGAACTTATAAAATCAATTACAGGGATGCTCCCAACATGTCCTCCATGTATGTTGTTGTAGGCAAAAAGAAAGCTGTTGTCATTGATGCCGGTGACAAGGATTATGACCTTATGTCCCTAGTCCGCAAATGCACCGACAAGCCGGTGGTCCTTCTCTTCACCCATACCCATGGTGACCATCTTGGAGCCATGAACCAGTTCGAAGAACTATATGTCAACGAGAAAGAAAATCTTTCGCAAATCCAGAGGAACTTCAAAGGGAAAGTCCATTATGTGAAAGACGGGGACGTGTTCAAGCTCGGTGGGAAGAGTATCCAGGCTCTGGAAATCGTCGGCCATACTGCTGGTGGAATGATATACTGCGATTATGACACGGGAAACTGTTATAGCGGAGACTGTTTCGGCACAGGACAGGTATGGCTCCAGTTCGGGTCATTTGACAACCCGATTTCAGTGTATTTGAGTCAGGTTGAAAAGATGATCGGCTATATGTCCACCCGGCACATAACCCATATCTACACCGGTCATTTCGGACAGGAAGAGTGCATGTACGGGATAAACTATATCCAGGACATGGGTGAGCTTGCACGCAAAATGTTGTCCGGGGACTTTGAAAGCGAACACCACAACCGTTCAGCCGAATCATCTCCTGTCAGGATGACCACTCTAAGAAGAGCGACCATAGTGTACCATCCGGACAGAGTCCGTTAACCGTGTTCCGACGCCACAAAAAGAAATCAGGCATCTTCATCATTCGATTGAAGGTGCCTGAACTTTCTTATACAAGCTCGATTCCGGCCTCGTGGCATTGCTTAACCATGCTCTCTGGCCAGATCGATGATTGGATTTCACCTATATGCGCTTTCCTCAGGAGGAACATGCAAAGCCTGGACTGCCCGATACCTCCTCCGATTGTCTGAGGAATGCTTCCTTCAAGAAGTCTTTTGTGGAAATAGAGATCCTTTTTCCATTCCTGTCCCCTTATTGCGAGCTGCCTTAAGAGGGCGTCCTTGTCGACCCTTATTCCCATGCTGGAGATCTCGAAAGCCGAGTCCAGTACATCATTCCACAGGAGAATGTCTCCGTTAAGACCTTCGAACCCGTCGGGCGTAGGGGTGCTCCAGTCGTCGTAGTCGGCGGCNNCGTCATGGATGGTGCCGTCGGAGAGTTTGCCGCCAATACCGATGATGAATACTGCGCCGTATTTGCGGGTTATCTCGTTTTCGCGGTCCTTCGGGGACAGGTCGGGATACATCCTGAGAAGTTCCTCAGAATGGATGAAGAATATCTCGTCAGGCAGTTTCGGTACGATGTTGGGGAACTCCACGTAGAGTTTGTTCTCGGTGACCTTTACGGCTTCGTAGATTCTCTTGACGGTCCTTTTGAGGAAATCTATGTTCCTGTCTTCCGGACGTATGACCTTCTCCCAGTCCCACTGGTCAACATAGATGGAATGGATGTTGTCGAGGTCCTCGTCCGGCCGAAGGGCGTTCATGTCAGTGTAGATGCCCCTTCCGGGTTCAATTCCGAGCTCTGCGAGTTTAACCCTTTTCCATTTGGCGAGAGAGTGAACGACTTCAGCCTTTTGCTCATCCAGGCTTTTGATGGGGAAAGATACGGGACGCTCTACTCCGTTGAGGTCATCATTGAGTCCTGTTCCGGAAAGGACCACCATCGGAGCGGTGACCCTAAGCAGGGCCAACTGTGCGGACAGGTTCACCTGGAACATGTCCTTCACGGCTTTGATGGCCTTTTCAGTATTCTCAACTGAGCCGAGGAGGTTCTTGTAATCTTTTGGAATGTAGAGAGACATTTTGGGGATATTGTTTGTTGTTCGTTTATCGCAAAATAAAAACCGCAGCAACCTTTTCTGCGGTAACTGCGGCAAAGGTACTTTATTTTCGGGAAGAAATCAGCCTTTTCCCTTCTTTTTGCTTGTGGGGAGCACCGGGACCTTGGGGTATTCCCCGAAAATGGACCAATAGAAGCCGGCGAAATCGTCCGTTTCCCATATCTGGACAAGTTCTTCTATCGCACGGTCCTCGTCCTTTTGTGGGTCGAATGCAACTTTCAGGTCTCCTGTGAACATTTTGGCTATCCCTTGCCAGAAGCCAGCAGCGACGCTGCTCTTGTAGTTCTTTATAATATCATATGGAGTAAGTCCCGTTTCCCTTGAAATGAGTTTGATGAGGACTTTGCCTTGGGAAACCGTCATCTGTTTGAGCACCGGCTCGTATCTGTCCAGAAGGTCCTTTTGGATGGAATTTATGTATTTGTCCTTTTTCCTCCTTGACAGATCTTTCTCATCAAAGGTTTTGTCCACCTCCATCATCAGGTCCTTGGCCTCAATCGCATAAGGGTATACCTTGCTGAAGTTGTGGACGAGCCGGTAGTACTTCCTCCATTCCCGTCCTTTCTGCTTGGGTTGCCTGACCCAGACCCTGGAAGGGGTAAGGAAGTCGAAGTAAACGGTGTCCTGCCCCACGACCTGATACTCCATGAAGTTTCCCCTGAGTTGGGCGCGGCATTCACCTCCGGTCAACAGCAAGGACAGGAGAGATGTCGCCAAAAGGACGATAAAGTATGCGGATTTCTTTGTCATCGTTGCCGTTACTTGCAAATAATGTGCTGAAAAAAGGCCGCGATGGAAATCAGTTGTTCCGACAACTATGGGGAAGGTCTTTTTTACCCTGTTGACGTCATGTCGAAAATGCAATCGAAAAAATTTTGCCACATGTTGTAAGTGTTTGAAAATTCGAAGTATGACTTGCAAATTTTTGTGTCGAAAAAGTTGAAAAATTTTTCAAATATTCTTTCAAATCCAGAAAAAATGACTATCTTTGCAGTCCCAAATTTGAGGAGAAGTTCGCCCAACCAGCTGATTCTCAGAAAGTTAGGGGAAAAGCGGAAATAATTTAAAAGTAATACAGCAATGTTACAACCGAAGAAAACCAAATTCAGAAGGGAACAGAAAGGTGTGATGAAGGGGAACGCCCAGAGGGGCAACCAGCTCGCCTTCGGATCTTTCGGTCTCAAGACCCTCGAAAATTGTTGGCTTACTGCGCAGCAGATTGAGGCTGCCCGTCAGGCTATCTCACGTCATATGAACCGTGAGGGCCAGATCTGGATCAGGGTCTTCCCTGCAAAGCCTTTCACAAAGAAGCCTCTTTCAACCCGTATGGGTAAGGGTAAGGGTGACCCTCAGGGATTTGTATGCCCTATCACTCCTGGCCGTATCCTCTTCGAGGCTGAAGGTGTTTCACTGCAGATAGCGAAGGAGTCCATGCGCCTTGCCGCTGCCAAGCTTCCTGTAGCCACCAAGTTCGTCGTCCGCAGGGACTATGTTGAATAATATTAAGGAGAGACAACAATGAAAATTGCAGAAGTTCGCGAAATGTCAATAGCTGATCTTAAGGATCGCATTGCTCTTGAGAAGGCAAATCTTGACACTGACAAGATCAACCACGCTATCTCTCCTCTGGAGGATACCTCAAAGTTTAAGAAGGTAAGAAAGGACATCGCCCGTATGATGACCGTTCTGGCCGAAAAGGAAAATCAGAAATAATCAGGCCGTATGGAAAGAAATCTTCGTAAGGAAAGAATAGGTGTTGTGGTCAGCAACAAGATGGACAAGACCATCATCGTAGCTGTCGAGATCAAAGAGAAGCACCCTATCTACGGAAAGTTCGTCAAGAAGACCACCAAATTCGTCGCTCAGGATGAGAAGAACGAGTGCAGCGTAGGCGATACAGTCCGCATCATGGAGACCCGCCCCCTCAGCAAGACTAAGAGGTGGAGATTAGTAGAAATCGTAGAAAAAGTCAAGTAAGCAATGATACAGCAGGAAACACGTTTACAGGTGGCTGACAACAGCGGTGCAAAGGAGGTTCTCTGCATCCGTGTACTTGGAGGTACCAACCACCGTTATGCAACAGTCGGCGACAAGATAGTCGTAGCTGTCAAGAGCGCTATCGCCGGCGGCGACGCCAAGAAGGGTTCAGTAACCAAGGCTGTCGTAGTACGCACAAAGAAGGAAATCCGTCGTGCTGACGGATCATACATCCGTTTTGACGACAACGCTTGCGTTCTCCTCAACAATGCTGGAGAGCTCCGCGGAACACGTATCTTCGGCCCTGTGGCCAGGGAGCTGCGTGAAAACTATATGAAGATCGTTTCACTGGCACCTGAGGTCCTTTAATAAACTGCAGTCATGAAGAAATTTCACATAAAGAAAGGCGACACCGTGTTTGTGAACGCCGGTAACGACAAGGGTAAGACAGGTAAGGTCCTCGAGGTTCTCAGGGACAAAGACCGTGTCATCGTTGAAGGAATCAATATGGTAAGCAAGCATACCAAGCCCAATGCAAAGCAGCCTCAGGGCGGCATCGTAAAGCAGGAAGGCTCTATCCATATTTCCAATGTCCAGCTCGTTGATCCCAAGACTGGTGCTCCCACCCGTATAGGATACAAGTTCGAGGACGGAAAGAAGGTACGTATCGCTAAAAAATCTGGAGAGGAGATCAAGTAATTATGGCAAA
>DBWN01000284.1 GCA_002308935.1 Bacteroidales bacterium UBA1237
TCTTTCAGGAAGTATTCGTACACCCTGCCAATCAGGTCTTTCTCTTCCCCGAAAGTCTTATGGCTGATCTTATTGATTTCGTCAACGATTTTCTTGATATCATTCGCTCCGAGATTCCTCTGGGTGAATGTCCCTTCCACGAAGCAGCCCTTCAATGTAGGATTTGTCTCCCCTATGCTACGAAGTGCTGTATCGAGTGCAACATTCAATTGAGGCGCTGGTGTATCGATAATGGTGGACCAACGGGCTTCCGGAGCAAGCGGGAAAGTACCATCGGCGAATGTTGCATCTTCAAAGAATGCCATCTGGATATTGGGATCATCCGGATCAAGTCCCTGTTCCTGGAGGGTTTGACGCAGCTTCAGAAGGCCGTCCTCATATTTCTCTCCAATGAAACGGAGGAATACGAGAGTTAACATCATATCGCGTTTCTCGAAGAATGACCCCGAGTTCTTTGCCTGTCTAAGGATGTCCCGGCACTTGAACAGAATTGCGTCCAGGTTCAAAGCTTCTTCCTTTGTCTTTTTCGCCATTGCTCAAATAATTAGAGTTCTTTGGGTTTTACAATCAGCTCAGTATAGTCCACTCCCAAGAGCTCAGCTATACGGAAAAACATGTCAATTGATGGTTGAGAAGAATTGGTACACCATTTACTGACAGTAGCCGGGTCTTTACCCAACTGCTCTGCCAGCCACTTGTTCGTACGCTTATGCTCAACCAACACGACCTTGATTCGATTCAAGTCCTTGTTGTTCATGTAAAAAAGGGTTTTGCTTTTCTGAAAGGTAAAGATAGCAATAAAATGAAATAAAATCAATTTATTGCTCAATAATCCCACAGTATGGTCTGTTAAACGCACACAAAGAGAACATCTGTTTTTAATAAGCCGCCCTTTTTTTAACTTTGCGTATACAAAGCACACTATTCCATTCACGGTCGTTCTATGCTGTATGTATTGATCATACTGCTTGTCACTGCGAGTATCCTGCTCGCAGTGTACGCTATTAGGACCTCCAAGCAGAAAAAGCACGAGGAACGGCTGGAAATCATCGAGCAGAGAATTCCTGACATCGCACCTGCTTTCAAGGAAATCAGCTCGTTCTACAGTTATAGCCACTACATCACGGAGTCCGAGAGGATCCATCTTGAGGAGAAGTACGCCGGTCTTTTGTCTGAGGTGAACAAAGTCATTGGATCTGAGGAACTGGAAAGACATCCGGAAAAAGAGACTATCGAGCGATTCCATAAGGCCCTGTCGGACAGCAAAGGGTTCAAGAAGGTCAACAATGAGGAGTTCGTCAAGAAGCAGTTGAAGGACTACGCCCAGTATTTCGATACGGTACTCCCCCATCCTCTTGATGCCCAGCAGCGGGAAGCGGTCGTCTCCCTGGAAGACAATGTCCTTGTCATCAGCAGCGCAGGTAGCGGCAAGACAATGACCACGGTCGGAAAGGTCCGTTACCTGATCGATGTCCAGAAAGTGGACCCTTCCAAGATCCTGCTGATCACCTTTACCCGCAAGGCCGCAGAATCCCTTTCCGAGCGGCTCGGGGAGAAGAACCTCAAGTGCCGTACCTTCCACAAGCTAGCCCTTGAGATCATCGGTGAGGCTACCGGAGAGAAACCCACGATCGTCCCTACTGATTTCTCCGTACAGGTCTACCACAAGCTCTTCGATGAGAATCCCTCTTTCCACCGGGCCATCGCTGATTACATAGTCCGCTCCAGGTACAAGATGAAGGATCAGTTCGAGTACTCATCCATGGAAGCCTACATGCTTGACCGCAAGAAATACGGGGTTCAGGCCTACTACAAGGATATGGATGGCCGGGCGGTCTTCTGCAAGTCCGACGAGGAAAGCCAGATATGCGATTTCCTGGGAAGTCGTGGCGTACAGTTCCGCTACGAGGAGAAGTATGAATTCCCTACGACGGACAGCGAATTCCGTCAGTATTGTCCGGATTTCTCCATCTACTACAAGGATTCCGAGGGAGTTCAGCACAGGGTCTATCTGGAGCATTTCGCGGTCAACGAGCATGGCCGCTGCCCGAAATGGTTCACACCAGAGGAAGAGACCAAGTACAAGGAAGGCATCCGCTGGAAGAGGGACCTGCACAGGGACAAGGGAACGGTCCTTCTGGAAACCTCTAGCGCCGGTTTCCACCGGGGTGATGTCTTCACGGAGCTGGCATCCAAACTGAATGCACTAGGGATCACTTTCACAGAAGCAGGATCCGATAAGATGTCCAGGGAGCTGGTCCGTCAGGAGGAGAACATCCTCGGATTGCTCACTGCCTTCAACTTCCTTCTCAAGTCCAAGGACACCACCATGTCCTCGGTAGCAGCTCAAGCGGCTTTCTCCAAGGACAGGATCACCCTTAACGAGATCGTCGCGCCGTTCGTTGACGGATACCGCAAGATGGAGCAGGAACGCGGAGAGATCGATTTCACGGACGCCATACTCCGGGCGACCCAGCTGTGCGAGAACGGTCACCGGCCAGATTACGATTATATCCTCGTCGACGAGTTCCAGGACATCTCACTGGACCGTTACCGTTTCCTCCAGTCACTCCGGAGAAAGGATCCGCTCACGAAGCTCTTCTGCGTCGGTGATGACTGGCAGTCCATCTACCGTTTCGCCGGAAGTGACATGGCGCTCTTCAAGAGCTTCGAGAAGTATTTCGGATACACAAAGAAGTGCCTGATGGAGACTACTTACCGGTTCGGTGAACCGGCCATTGAGGCATCCTCCAAGTTCATTCTGGAGAACCCTGAGCAGGCACCGAAGAAGGTCCGTCCTTTCAGACCCGACGCGGAGACCCAGCTGGATTTCATCTCGACTGACCGTGGCAATGATGTAGTGGAAACGGTCAAATGGATCCTCGGAAGCGTTCCAGCTGACAAGGAGGTCATCCTCGTAGGTAGATATTCCTTCGACGTCAAAGTCCTCCAGGGCTCCGGCATGACCGTCCATGACATCAAGGACCGGGCGTATGTGACGTTCGGAGGCCGCAGGATGCCCTTCATGACCGTGCATCAGTCCAAAGGACTGGAAGCCGATTATGTCATCCTTCTCAACTGCAATGGAGGCACGCTTGGATTCCCTTCCAATATTGCGGACAGCCCGATTCTCGAGTACGTGCTCAGTGAGCCGGACAAGTTCGAGTACAGCGAAGAGAGGCGCATCTTCTATGTCGGAATCACGCGCGCCAAGAAGCATACCTGGGTCCTGTACGACATGAACAATCCCTCCCCTTTTGTCAGGGAGTTTGTCCAAACTCAGGATCAAAGGGAAGAAGAAGAGACCATTCCCGAGTCGGAGCTCTGTCCCAAGTGCCACTGCGGGCGCCGCATCGAGATAAAGAAAGGAATTGCGGTGAACGGCAATCCGTATTCGGTGTATGCCTGTTCCAATAGGAAGTACGGATGCGACTATCAGGAGACCGTTTTCGTGAACCTGAATGCGAGGCGGCAGCAACCAAGAAGAAAGATAGGTTTTTAATGGAAACAACGATATGGAAGACAACAACAGCTTTCTGATCAAGACAATTGCCGGGGCACTCATCCTCATCCTAGCTTTGAATGTCTATCGCACGGAGTCGACCAAAAAGCAGATGGACCGTCTGGCCGCAACGGTTGACAGCCTGTCCATCCGCGTAGGAGCTCTCGAATATTCGGATTTCTCCGATATTGGTTCGGGCGCTGTCCAGAACATGGACAATAAAGCGGTAGCGGAAATTGCCAAGGGCCTGACCCAACTTCAGTCCAAGGTCTCGGTATTGCAGGGAAAGGTGGACAACATCTCTTCCAATCCCTCTTCAGGATCCAATGGGACTTCCGCACCGGCCGGATCCGGCAAGGATGTCTCCGATCTCGCGAAGTCCGTCTCTGACCTCCAGTCCAAGGTCAATTCCATGCAGAAGACTGTTGACAGGCTCTCCGGCGGGCAGCGTCAGGCATCAACCAATACGGTCAGCAGTTCGGCCTCGTCCGCACAACCTTCCTCCGGAAACAAGTCCTCTGGCAGGGTCTCTGTTACCGCGAAAGTGAAGGTTGAAGATCGTTATGTGAGCGGTAAAACTCCCATCCCTTCTGTTACGAATGGCCCTACGGGAGTTGTCGTAATAGGAGTAACGATGAACAGGGTTGGCATCGTCAGCAAAGCAACCGTCAATACCGGTACGACCATTACGGACGAAGAGATACTCGATGCATGCAAGGAAGCAGCTCTGAAGACCAGTTTTGGATACAATCCAGAGGCTCCAGATCATTCAGTAGGCACGATAACCTATACTTTTACCGCAAAATGAGCAGAAAGAAAAAGACCATAGAGATTCCTGGCAAACAAGTCGAGGGCTGGGAAAACGCTGAGAAGGCCATTGGCGAGAATGCAGATTTGCTATCGGAAAGGACCTATTCTCTGGCGGCCGGTGGACTTGCCCTGTCCTTTACGGTGATGTCATTCATCGTTGGTGAGGAGAAATCCGCATTAGGCTGGCAAGCACTTGCAATTTGGGGCCTATTCCTTCTCTGCATCATCCTGGACACCATATCAATCTTCAGCGCAAAGCGGAAAGCTGAGAAACTTGAGCTATTTTTCAGGGAAAAGGAGAATCAAGGGCAGACAATGCCTGAGACGGAGGTGAATAAGATGATCGATCACACGAACAGGTCGATTAACCGTTTCAACATGATCGTCTTTATCCTTCTCTTGATAACTATCGTGTGGACTTTCATTTATTCATATTTGTTGTTGATTAAAGTATCGTAGAATGTCAGAAGAATATAAGGTTCCTTCCACTGACGGAGTAGAATTCCGCGGTGGCAAACAGATCCAGCATGTCAAACCTGTCCCCCAGAACCAGACGGGAAACTCCAACAACTCAAACCAGAGCAGTTCCAACAAAAAGTGATATTGCCATCCATAACCTTTCTGATTGAATCCCTCGCTGCCTGCGCCCTTTTCTCCCTGTTCGTCTATCTGATGTCCAGGGACCCGGTGAAGAC
>DBWN01000011.1:0-1373 GCA_002308935.1 Bacteroidales bacterium UBA1237
TAGTTGGTCGGATCCCCTCCGAATTTTGTAAGATCGCCGGGATTGATTCCCTGGGACATGTAGACGGCAAAGCAGACGGCCCTGAGCGCCACAGCGCACACCATAAGAATGGCTAACCACTCCAATGCTGTGATTATGATTCTCCCCTTGGAGAGGGGCAATCTGTCATCAGGTCTTGAAAGAATGAATCTGGTCATGGCAATATCAAATCAGTAGTGACGGCAAGTTAAGGATTTCCGAAGAAAACGCCAAGCCGGAGACGGTAGAATAGCGGGAAGGAAAATCACGAACGGTGGACAATCAAGGATTATTTGTATATTGCAAGACAAACAACACATTCCACTCATGATTACCGAATCTTTCTTCCGTTCCGCTGTGTTTTCAGTGGTGTCAGCTCTGGTCCTTTCAACTTCCGGAGCCATGGCTCAGCCCAAACTCTCCCCTGACAACATCGATGAAGTGATAAAAGCGATGACCCTCGATGAGAAAGCCACAATCTGCATCGGAGGCGGACGTGCCGTCACCACAGGAGGCGTCTCCACCGGAATAACTGACCTTGTGAAAGGAGCCGCCGGAAGCACCAGGAAAATCGAACGCCTGGGAATTCCCAACACGGTTCTCGCCGACGGTCCTGCCGGTCTGAGGATCGACCCCACCAGAGAAGGTGACACCAAGACTTACTACGCGACGGCCTTCCCGATCGGCACTTTGTTGGCATCTTCATGGGACACTTCCCTTGTCGAACAGATGACGGCGGCGCTCGGCAATGAAGTACTTGAATACGGCGTGGACGTGCTCCTGGCTCCTGGACAGAACATTCACCGCAATCCCCTCAACGGACGTAACTACGAGTATTTCTCTGAGGATCCTCTGCTTTCCGGGAAGATGGCCGCAGCCTATGTAAGAGGTGTGCAGTCGAACGGAGTCGGAACTTCGATAAAGCATTATGCCCTCAACAACCAGGAGACCAACCGCAACGAGAATGACGCCATCGTAGGTGAAAGGGCCTTGAGGGAAATCTACCTCAAGAACTTCGAGATAACCGTGAAGGAATCCCATCCCTGGACCGTTATGTCCTCATACAACAAACTCAACGGTGATTACACCCAGCAGAGCAAGGATCTTCTGACAACTGTCCTCAGGGACGAATGGGGCTTCGACGGAATGGTGATGACAGACTGGGGAAACAAAGCCGACACCCCAAAAGCGGTCTGGGCAGGAAATGACCTCATGGAACCCGGAAACGTGGTCGAGAAGGAAAGGATAATAGCTGCCGTCCAGAACGGGACCCTCAGCGAAGCTGACCTTGACAGGAATGTAAGGCGCATTCTGGAATACATCGTCAAGACCCCTTCCTTCAAAGGATACAAGCA
>DBWN01000011.1:1434-3722 GCA_002308935.1 Bacteroidales bacterium UBA1237
CCCATCGAGGCCAAAGGCCAGAAGGTAGCACTCTACGGAGAGTCAATAGTCGACTTCGTAGCAGGAGGAACCGGTTCCGGAACCGTCAACAAAGCATATTGCGTGAACATGGTTGAAGCTCTCACCGATGCAGGCTTCAAGCTTGACCCTTCGATCGTAGGTTTCTATGACGAATACGTCAAGTACAATGACGCGGTCCTGGCTCTGAGCGGAACGCAGAGGACCTACCGCTACGGCATCTCCAAGTTCGATGATCCCTCGGTCCCCCGCTCCGCCATCGACCTTCATGCGAACAACAACGATTTCGCGGTGGTTGTACTCGGCAGAATCTCAGGAGAAGGTTCCGACAGGAACATGGACAATGACTTCAACCTCACTGACATAGAACGTCAGCTGCTCTCGGATGTCCACTCCGCTTTCCATGCTCTTGGAAAGAAAGTGATAGTGGTCCTCAATATCGGCGGAGTCATCGAGACGAACTCGTGGAAGAGGATGGCCGACGCCATAATCCTTCCCTGGCTGCCCGGTCAGGAAGGAGCCAACGCGGTCGCTGACGTGATGACCGGCAAGGTCAACCCTTCAGGCAAACTGCCTATGACTTTCCCTATAGATTTCATGGACCATCCTTCATCTTCTGACTTCCCATACAACCAGGTGAAGACCAACACTCCTTTCGGAACCGCCAGAGCCGCAGGTTCACATGAAAAGAATGTCGACTACACCGAGTACAATGAAGGCATATGGGTTGGTTACAGGTACTTCGAGACCAAGGGCACTGAAGTGTCCTATCCTTTCGGATTCGGGCTCAGCTACACCGAGTTCACCTACAGCACACCCGTAGTTAAGGCTTCCCCCGAAGGAGGATTCACGGCAGCGATAACAGTGAGGAACACCGGCAAAGCCGCAGGAAAGGAAGCAGTACAAGTTTATGTCCACGCTCCTGAAGGCGGTATGGAGAAGCCGGCCCTCGAGCTCAGGGCCTTCGGAAAGACAAGGCTGCTCCAACCCGGAGAAAGCCAGACCCTTTCCTTCAAGGTCTCCGATTATGAGCTTGCCTCATTCAAAGAGCAGGTATCCCGTTGGGAAACCGCTCCCGGAACATACACTGTCCACTTCGCCTCCAATGTCCGGGACATCCGTCAGAGCGCATCCTTCAAGATCGCGAAAATGAAGACTTTCCCAGTGAATGAGAAAGCCTGCCTGGCCAAGTAGGTCAACAGGGCGGACAATAAAGTGAAAGGACAACGGTAAAGCTTTTTGCAGCATTCCGTTGTCCCTTTTCTTTTACGGTATCCTACCGGTGTGACGGTCTATCTGGGAAGCATTATCCTCTGTCCGAGGACCAGCTTGTCACCTGAGTCGTCGACTGTCCAGTACTGGGGTTTCCTGGGGCCGTTTCCCTCGGAATGGTGAACGACGTAACGGAGTTCCCCGTCGAAAGTACGGAAGAGCATGCCGTGTCCTGAGTTGTTGGCGAGGAACGGTTCTTTCTCCTGGATCCAAGGACCTGCGATAGTGCCTGACTCGGAGTAGCACACTACCTGAAGATATCTTTCCTTTCCCCAGGTCGACCACAGCATTCCGAGCTTTCCGGTCTGGGTGCGGAACATCTGGGGACCGTCAGTAACCCATCCCGGCATCTTGAGTCCAAAGGTGGCTTCACCAAGACCGTTCATCTCGCCGCATGGAGGGCATTCAGAAGCCCTGAACATGGTGACAGGCCATTCAGATATCGTATGGGTAAGATCCTTTGAGAGTTCGATATAATCCATGGTTCCGTCAATGAGCTGAGTCCACTCATGAACGAAGACCATGTATATATGACCGTCCTCCTCATACAGAGTACCGTCAATGCAGTCCCACTCATAAGGCTCGTAATCATACCCCGGAGTGACGGAGAAGGGCACGAATGGACCTTCAGGAGATTCTGAACGGAGGAGATACGTCTGGTTGTGGGGGACGTTGTACCTTCTCGGGATAGCCTGGATTATCTCACTGTGGTCACTGTAAGTGCCAGCATAGTAATAATAGTCACCTATCTTGTGGATTTCCGGGGCGGCGGCGAAACCCGCCTTCTCGCACCATGTGCCGCTGAGGTCCACGATGTTGAAGGGGCCCTCCCACATCACGAGGTCCTTGCTCCTCCACTGCCTTCCTCCTGAGCCGGTCATGTAGTACGTCTTGGATTCAGGATCAGCGTAAATGAAGGGATCACTCATCGACAGGTCATCGAAATGGACCGTACGGATACGGTTCTGTTCCTCGCGCATACGGCGCATCCTTTCGGC
>DBWN01000179.1:0-9204 GCA_002308935.1 Bacteroidales bacterium UBA1237
CCGATCTTCTTATGGTTCAGGTCATAGACCATGTGGAGCCGCACATCGCCTCCGAAATCGAATCCCTTATGGTAATCATACCATAGATATGTATCGAAGCCAAGCTCAATATCATCCTTGAGTACTTCCTTGATCAGAGCGACATCCTGCAAATGCAGGCTTATAAGGGCCTCCTTGACGGCTCCGAAATATCCCACCTGAAGAGAATTGCCGTCACCGCTTCCCTCTTCAACACCGAACCTCTCTTTCAACACCTTCGGATATGTCGGTGCGAATCCCAGATAGAAGAGTTGGGGATAGTTGTCTATCTCCATAGATATATATTGAGTATCGAAGACCTTCAGAGGATTGGGTTTTCCGTCTTTTTCTTTACGCTGGAAGTCCATAATGAACATAGCGTTCAAAGCATCCCAGTTGCAGATTCCGTTGAAATCCCACCCCTTAGTGATATAGAATCCTATTCCGTCCTGGAGCTTCTTCTTGTTCTCGTCATTAATCTCCTTGACCTCTCCGCCACCGACTCCTCCGGATACCGCAAGACTCATCGTATGGTTGCTGCCGATATCGAATTTCAGACCGACTTCTCCCTTGACGATGAGCATACAGTACAATGCTGCCTCCGGCTCCTCTTCGTCTTTTCCTGCCTTGTCATCAGTACCCTCTTTGGATTTACCGTCTCCGGATGTGGAGGTTCCGCCGGACTTGGTATCAGACTTTTGGGTTTGCTTCGCTTTGCCGTCGCCGCTCTTTTCCTTGCCGTCGCCTTCACCTTCCTTGGATTCATCTTTCTTCTCTTCTGAAGGAACCTCTCCGGCAAAGATCACGACCTGGAGAAGCGCTGAAGCGTTGAAGTTGACTTTGCCGTCATTCTTCTTCTCGACAGACTTGCCGTCTTTGTCCTTTTCGCTTCCGACATTGAGGACCGTAACGATAGCGAATGTCTCGTCAAGGTCGCCCTTATAGTCCATTCCTTCGATGAAGTCACGGAACTGGTCCAAAGTACCATTGTCGTCGGGGATGGAAGGAAGAATGTCTTCGATGTATTCTTTTGCGGAACTGGGGATAGCCTTATACAGTGAGTACACCAAAGAAATGACATCTGCGTATCCCATTTCAGATGCGCTGAAATCAACTGAAGCCTTGGCGATATCCTTGGCGGCTACTGCCCATTCCTTGCTTATCGGGATATCGATGTAATTGTCCAGTTCAGTCGCGACCGCGTTCAAGAACTCATTGTCAGCAATGGAATCGATATCCCCGCTGGCAATCGCATCAGAAAGGTCTTTGACTTCCTTGATACGCTCCTGAGCCTCAGATGCGTAGACCTTGACTGTAGCAGCCGCTTTCTCGACATTGTCGGCAACCTTCTCAAGTGCGGAAAGATCTATATAGGCAGGAAGCTGATCGATTATCCTCTTGATGATTTCACGGATGACCCTGCGGACAATCCTCATCACCTGACGCTTGATCTCACGGATAATGGGGTTGATGATCTTGTTGCGTACCCTGTCCCAAACACCGGTAGCCACATCCGAGAGGAATTCTGTGATCTGGCTGTCATCGAACTTGGCGCCCGCGGCAGAGGCTTTCTTCAGGATTGCCTTGATGCACTGCTTGAACCCTTCATAATAGAGTTCAGGATTGGGGACTGAAACATTGTCAAAGGCCTCGGATATTACCTTTATATATTGATTGATGTCAAGATTGTCCTTAAGGTCATCCCACTTGCCTCCTATCGCGGAGAAATCATCCAAGGTTGAAGGGCTGAGGAAACTCTTGACCGCCTTGACGTCCCCTTCGAAAGTCGCCTCCAGCGCAGAGATGGTCCCGTCAAGCCTGTTCTTCCATTCAGTCTCGCTGAAGAATTTCTGAAGATGGGTGCTGACTCCGCTGCCCCATGCTGAAAGGAGAGCCGTTGAATCCGACTTCAGAGAAGCCGCAAGAGTCTCGGGGTCCGGAGCCTTGGATTCCTTTATGGCGTCAAGTATTGACGGATAGAGTATCTCGTCATACAGTTTTTCGACTGTAGCGGGAACCGCAATGCTGTCAATCTGTTTCTTGACTTTCTTGACAAATGCCTGCGCATCGTCAGCAATCTGGTTCACATCCTTGGAAAGAGGGTTGAGCACATCCTGGATGAAGTTCCTCTTTATCTCCTGGATTATGTCCTTGGCGTTTCGCTTCAGAGCCTCATACATCTCCTCCAGAAGGTCAAGAACCTTGCGGATCATGGTCATAAGAGGCTTGAACTGTTCCCACAGTTCTTTTCTTGCCTCCGCAGTGACAGAAAGAACCTTTTCTCCAAGTTCACGGAGGAGGGATTCCAGCATATTCCTTATTGAACTGAAGTCAGGAATATCAGGATTGAAGAGGCGGACGATTTCTATGATCTTGGAAGCGATCTTCTCAGCGTCCTCTATGCTGTTGACCGGATACTGCTCCTTGAAGTAATCTTCCGGATCAGTGAACATTTTCTCGATCTTGCTCCACTTGAATGTGGTGATCTTGATCGGGTATGAAAGTCCTTTGAGGTAATCGATGCCGCCCTGGACCTTGCCGCCCAAACCGTCCTTGAAGGAATTTCCGATATCGGTTATCTGCTGGGAGTAGTCCGGAATGTTTATCGCCGGTATGTCCACAAGATCACCTGTCACATCAAGTTTCTCCAAAGAAGTGCCTGTGAGAGAATCCACCTTCTTGACAGCGTTGTCGATATTGGTTTTCGCTTCGCCGGTGACCTTATTGACGGTTCCCGTAGCATATGCAACTGCCCCGTTGGCTTCTTCGGTAAAGTCCTTGACAAATCCGCTGACGGCGTCAGTTGCATCACCGATGGCTTCGGTGACTTCACCGGCCGCGGATGACAATGCAGAGATGAATTTCTGAGGAAGCTTTATCTCCACGGTCTTCTCACCGACTATTCCCAAGAAGTCAAGAATGGCGTATACCTTGGAAAGATAACCTGAGACTTTCTGATATATTTCAAGCGCTTGTTTGTATTCTTCAGACTGCTGGAGTTCGAATATGCCCTTCTTGAATTCGCTCGCAGCTTCATTGGCGGTATCTGTCGCAAGAGCCTTGAGGTTCTCGTAGACGTCCTCCATCTCTTCGACGCTCTCCTTGAACAGGGAATTGACCATCTTTTCCGCCTTGGAGGCATCATTTTCAAGTTCATTTATGACACTCTTGACATTGGAGCGTATGTCTTTGACAGTATCACTGATGTTCTTGTATATTTCATTCACCTGGAGCTTGCAGTACTTTATCTCATCGGAGAAGACCTCACGGCCGTTCCTCAGGATTGTGATCATGATGTACTCGAGGATATCCATCGCGAAGTCCTTGAAATCGAACTTCTCGTAGGCGTCTCCAAGGAGATTCTTGATCTCATCTTCGATTTTGCTGTACTCGACATCCTGGAAGTCCTTGATCAACTGGACCAGATCCTTAAGCGTATCGTACAATGACTTGAGAATCGAGGCGTAATCCGTCTCGCCTTCTTTTGTCAAGGGCTCAAGGTCGCTGGCCAGGCTATCGATAAGGGCGAGCGGTTTACCGAGAAGATTGGCGAACTTCTCAGCATTGTCGCACTGGCTGATATCCATACCGACCTGAGCGAATACGGCTTTTATGACCTGTCCGCAATTGTCATAGATGGCTTGGGCTGACCGGATCCCGTCACTGAAACCGGAAGGTGTCCCTTCAGCACTGCTTTCCAACTTGTCGATTGCTTTTCTGACACTTGAGAATTCCTTCTCCAGATCTTGGAGAAGAGTGTCCATTGTCTTCTGAAGAAGAAGGACAATTTTGTCAGTAATGTTCTCGAAGGCTCCCATGGCAGATAAAGTTAGTCAATCAAATGTAACAAATCGTAACTTTATAAACAAGCCCCAAAAACGAAAATCATAAAAAATTATTAGCCAAAAAGACAATTTTATGACATATTATCTGCATAAATTCAAATTTCTGTATATTTTCACTTTCAGATTATAAGTATTTCTGTTTAGAGAGTCGCATGCGACATATACTACAGACTCCCGTTTCGGTCAAGGGCTTCCGGCAGAAAAGAAAAGGCAGGACTCCCCGCATCGGAAATAGGGCAATGAAAAAAGACGCCGGAAAGAGAAACCGGCATCGATTCCTAGAAAGTTTCGGGGATGAATCCGTCTTACAGTTTTTCCAGATACTCACCGGGAGTCATACCACAGACCTTCTTGAAGATCCGGTTGAAATGGTGCACGTACTCAAAGCCTAAAAGGTGGGCTGTTTCACTGACGTTGTAGCCTTGCATCAGAAGGCCTTTACCCTTCTCAACGACAAAGGAATGGATATAACCGATAGCAGTTCCCCCGGTAGCTTTACGGATCATATCACCCAAATAGCGTGGGGAGTAAGCCAATTCTGAAGCGCAATATGTGACGGAGGGGATTCCCGAATCCAATTGCCTGTTATCGGAATAGTAATCGGCAAGAAGCTTCAGGAAGCGTTTCAACAGATCGGACGATTCCTCTTCTGTTGAAGTCATTTGCCTATGATACACCCGGTCACAGTATTCCAAAATCAGATGAAGATATCCTTGGACAACCCCCCGAAGAGAAGCAGAATCTTCATTATCCTGCAGTTCGCTGCGCAATTTGCCGATCAATACATCCAACCACTCCCATTCCGATGCACTCAAGCGCAGAGAATCGTCGTGAAAATAGGAGAAGAACCGGTACTCTTCCATTTTTGTCGCCCAGATTGAACCTTTGAACAACTCAGAAGACCAAAGTACAACCCATCCGTTTCTGGTTATCAAGCCTCCATCATCTTCCACCCCCCCGATCTGTCCTGGAGCCACTGCTATGATCGAAGAACCGCTTGTCCGGTATCTGGTCATGCCGTATGGGAGATAATCCGGAAACTCCTTCATCATGAACAACCCATATACACTGTATTTGTTCAGACTACGTCTGTAAGGTTCCAGTTCATCAAGGTGCAAAACACATATAAGCGGATGAAGCACCGGAGCATTGACGTATCGGGCATAATCATTAGGGGTTATGACTTGCAATATCTTCTTCATTACTGGCGGATGAGCATTGTTTGTTCTGCGAAAATACAACAATTCTGCGAAATTGGTTATAATTTGACAAATTAAAGTTAAGATTTTCCGCGTATCAGGTCTACCTTTGTAAAAAACAATTTCTATGGAAATCAATCGACCGATCAACAGAAGAACAGCCCTCAAAGTGATGGGCATGGGAATGCTTGCCACATGCGTAGTTCCGCTCCCCTCCTTCGGGAAGTCCGGAAAAAGCGATAAGATCAAACGCCTGATTTTTTATTTTTCCGCGACGGGCAATAGCCTGTATGTTTCACGTGAGATAGGAGGAGAGGGGTCAGTTCTGATGAGCATCGCCCAAGAGATCCACAATGACAATCCCGTATATGAGGCAGATGAAATCGGCTTCGTATGTCCGGTGTACTGTTTCATACCACCTGCAATCGTCCAGGACTTCATCGCCCGTTCAACCTTCAAGGCGGATTATTTCTTTGCAGTCGGAACTTACGGTGCGCACAGCACTATTTTCCCTGAGTTCCTTGACAACCTCGCAAAGGAGCATGGTGTGAAGCTGAACTACATCTCCACCATCCAGATGGTCGACACTTACCTCCCCTACTTTGACGCCGAAAGGGAAAAGGCTGACCCGAAGAATGACAGGATTCCCGAGAGAATCGCAGCCGTATCCGCTTCCATCAACAACCGCGAAGATTATATCCAGCCTGTAACCCAGCAAGACAGGATGATATGTGAAGGATATTACCGCGGTTCAGGACGTGATCGTCAGAGGCCTACCGTAACAAGGTCGGAGAAGATAGTCTTCGCGACAGATGCATGCATAGGTTGCGGAATCTGCACATCGCTCTGTCCTCACGGTTCATGGAAGGTCATAAACGGACACGCCGTGCCTGAAGGAGATTGCGAAAACTGCCTTGCCTGCGTCCACAATTGCCCCCAGAAAGCGATTTCCATCATCCCGACTCCTCCCGAGCCGCAGGAGCCGAACAGGAACGCACGCTACCGCAATCCGCACGTCACCATCCCAGATCTGATAAAGGCGAACAATCAGCATTCGTAGGGTAAAATATCTTACGACGGGCATGATACCGGTCTGTTCTCGGAGCAGACCATCTGATATTTGTATTTCATTAATAACATCATCCTATGAGAACACTTTTCATTGTGGCGGCCATATTGTCCATGGCATGTGGAGGGCCGAAGGAAGCCCCTCAAACCACGCATCAGGCTTACAAGATCTATGAAGGTCCTGCTCCCGGAAGCGAAAACTGGGATTGGGAGGAATACAGTTATACCGATCAGAATGGCGACATGTATTTCGCGAACATCAAGGACCCTGAAATCATCGCATATCTTCCTGAAGAAGGAAAAGCTACAGGAGCAGCCATGATCGTATGCCCCGGAGGCGGTTTCACTGTTAGCTATTTCACTAAAGAGGGGACCAATGTCGCGGAGTGGCTCGCCGAACACGGCATCGCCGCATTCGTCCTGAAATACAGGCTGGTCCATTTTGCGCACAACAGCGAGGAAGCCTTCTACTCGATCTCAGGTTCCCCTGCCCCGAAGTACACCCCTGAAGAGGCGAAGGCTCTGGAAGAGCATCGCCCCATCGGAATCCAGATGGGTTATGATGACGGAAGGGCTGCGATCGCGTATCTGCGTACGCACGCAGCAGAATTCGGAATCGACCCGGACCGCATCGGTATCATGGGCTTTTCTGCCGGAGCGCTCCTGAGCATCGACGTCGCTTTGAATCATACCCCGCAGAACCGTCCCAACCTGGTGGCCCCTGTCTACGGTGAAATCACTCCCATGCCAGAATCGCTGCCCGAGGATGCCGCACCCCTTTTCATCGCAGCTCCGGAGTACGACATCTTCAATGGGCTGACCGCCATCGACATGATGCTCGCATGGAGAAATGCCGGACGTCCTGCAGAAGCACATTATTTCGCATACGAGGGGCACGGATTCGGCTATACCCCGGACCCTCAACGCCAACGTCCTTCTTACGTCTGGATTGACCTGTTCTACACTTTCATGCAGAAATCAGGATTCCTCGGCAGGCAATTCATGAGAGGAAGGCCAATGAGATAACTATGTGATTGATTTCCAGCAATCAAAAGCGAACCTTCTCATATGCGCAGCGGAGCCTAAAAAAGGCTCCGCTGTACTGTTTCAGAAGAAAAATCACCTGCTGATCACTCCGCTTCCGCAAAGTTCTCCGTCAGCGGAATACCAGGCCGCGAACTGTCCCGGAGTAATTCCCCTTTGGGGGCTGTCGAAAAGAACGAAAAGACCGCATTCCCTCATTATGAGGGTGGCCTCCTGCAGAGGCTGGCGGTAACGTACCCTTACACGGTAACGCCGTGTCTCCCCCGCCTTCATTCCGAGAGCGGGACGGATCCAGTGGATCTCGTCATTACGCACGACAAGGCAACTTCTGGAGAGCCCCTTGTGGTCATGCCCTTGACCGACATATATGATGTTGCGGTCGACATCGGTATGCAGCACGAACACGGAATCCGAATGGCCTCCAATCCCCAGGCCCTTCCTTTGTCCGATGGTGTAGAACTGGGCTCCGATATGGGTTCCGATTATCTTTCCCCAAGGGTTCTCTCTATAACGGGTCTTCTTTATGTGCTTCTTTCCGCTTCTGTAGGTTTCGGTGGTGAAAACTATGTCTTCGTATGTTATCGGAGTGCTCAGAGTCTCAAGATCCTCATCGCTCATCGCCGCAACCTTAACCGGATCAAAATCATTTGAGCTGCCGGCCGAAGAGGAAGCCTTGTCCTCGGAGATATATCCCGTTATCATGTCCAGGGAAGCGCCTTCGGACAGCACCGAGGAAAGAATCTCCCTCTGGCGTTGATACAGGTCAGAGTCCTTGTAGTAGGCGTCATAGATTTCCACGACATTCCCTTCACGGGACTGGAGTTTCTGCTTGAGGAAAGTCGGGAGATCCACTTTGCCGACGAAACATATCCCTTGTGAATCCTTCTTTTCGGCTGAAGGGAGATCGGCCTTGCGGGCGATTTCACGTACTTCGCTCTTCAGAAGGTGCCCTATGGGGAACATCGCTTTTGAAAGCTGCTCCTGGGAAAGTTGGCACAGGAAATAGCTCTGGTCCTTGCCGGGATCCGTTCCTGCGATGAGCTTGTAGGATTTACCGCCATCAGGTGAAGTGACTTCCTCTTTCATGCAGTAGTGGCCTGTAGCCACCATGTCAGCCCCCAATTTCTTGGCGGCATCAAGGAAAGCGTCGAACTTTATCTCCCTGTTGCAAAGGACATCCGGATTGGGAGTACGGCCTTTTGAATACTCATCGAACATGTAGTCCACCACCCTTTTGCGGTAAGGTCCGCTCAGGTCCACGAAATAGAACTCGATGCCGATTTTCCTGGCGACGAGTTCAGCCACGAAACGGTCCTCCTCCCATTCGCAGTCTCCATGGAGAGTCGAATCGGCATCATGCCAGTTCTGCATGAACATGGCGAAAACGTCATACCCCTGCTGCTTGAGGAGGTATGCCGCCACTGATGAATCCACTCCGCCGGAGAGTCCTACACAAATCTTCATACAAAAAACGAAAAAAGGGAAAGCTTAGCACATCGCACCGCTACGACCTCCTACCCTTGCTACCTTCCGGTCCTGGGGGAGTTTAGAGGGAGCTGGTCGTGTACGACTTTCCCGACTGCAAATGTATGCATTTTTTGGATAGTTTACAAAAATGGGCGGAAATAACTCCCGGAGGAGCCACTGGCTCGGAGTCCGAAACCGCTATTTGCTGACACGTGGCACGGATTCGGTCCTGACCGGGAACGTGAAATACGTATTCGGATACGGCTCTCCTCTTAGAGTGAAGTGCCACCATTCCTTATCGTAAGGGATGAACCCCGCAGCCTTCATGGCATTTCTGAGGATGTGCCTGTTCTCCCGCTGTTGTGGCGTTATGCCATAGCAGTTGTAATGTGACCTCTCGCCCAGAAGGTCGAAAGTTCCTCCCATGTCCACTTCCTTGCCCGTAGCCATATCGAATATGGTCAAATCCACTGTGCTCCCTCTGCTGTGTCCGGAATGCGATGCCAAATATCCCTTTATGAAAAGCAGACTTTTCGGAAGATCCGGATAGAAGTACTGTTTCA
>DBWN01000179.1:9233-9397 GCA_002308935.1 Bacteroidales bacterium UBA1237
ACACTCTTCTGTGGACGGTACGCGTCGAATATCTTGAGGCGATACCCCTGTTCCCTCAAGATGTCCGCGGCTTTGGAAAGAGCCAAAGCGCCTTCCTTCGTCATAAGTGCTACCGGTTCCTCATAACCGTCTATCCTGTCCCCCACGAAATTGTATGTCGTGAA
>DBWN01000231.1:0-16391 GCA_002308935.1 Bacteroidales bacterium UBA1237
CCGATCATGGAAACGAGGACAGCTCCGGTAATCGTGAGAAGGACAGCCTTTATCACTGAGAAAGACCTCCTGCCGAAAATCATCCTCGCCGCGAGTATCGCCAAGGTCAGTACCAGAGCGTAAGAGCCGACACCGAACCAGCGGGCCATAAGCAGGTAGCTCCAGCGGGCGCCGGCCTTGCCTGCGAAATTGTTCACATCAACGTCCAGATCCATCCTGTCAGGATCTCCCAGCAGGCTCTGGTCGGCTTTCCATGTGAAAGGATACGAAACTGTCGCCAACAGGGTGAAAACGGTGAAAGCGGCGAGGAGCAGCCCCGCCACCTGGATCCACCTGCGACGTACGACAGGATCCATGTCACGCCAGAAAGTGAATATCTTCAGGCCTGAGCCCTTCTTCTTGGGACTAGCGGCCTTTTGAGTTGTTTTTCTTGCCATAGTTGTTACGCTTGCCCTGCTTGCGGTTGTTGTTGCCGAAATCGAGATTCAGTCCCGGACGTGAGAAGTTAGCATCGGAAGCTATCTTGGTAAGTGAAATCCCTTCCGGCACCCTTATCCTGTAATCAGATAGTTTCTCGATATCCTGGAAGATTGTGGAGTCAGCCACGCTGTCCTTATTCCAGATGAGGTACTGTTGCCTCATATAGATGGCAAGCTGGCGGATCATCGCCGTTTTGGTCTCCCCTTCCGGCTCTTCCGCGATAAGGTCTATGATGCTTTCGATGTTGCGTCCGTAGTGGGTCGCCTTTATCGGTTTCTTCTTCAGAGGAATCTGCATCGGACGCGTCTCCATCTGTCCGGGCTTCGGAGCTGGATACGGGGCATCCACGTCCAGATCATAATCGGCAATCATGAAGAGATGGTCCCAAAGCTTCTGTTCCCAGTTCTCCTCGTTGGCGACCTGGGGATTGAGGGAGCGCATCACCTTCACAATGGCAGCCGCCTGCTGGGAACGCTTGTCACGGTCGGGAATGAGCCTCAGAAGGCGTACCATCTTCACCACATTGCGGCCGTACTCCGGCATCTTGAGGGGATCACGTTCAGTATTGTATTCAAGAACTGCGGGCTCATTCTCCATATAAGGAACGTAGCCCTTGTTTTCATTATCGTTGTACTCCATAAACATTCTATGACGGGTATCATAACATGCCGGCGGTCACCGGCTCTGTCGGCTGATTCGCCGAACCCTGCAAATATAGCAATTTTTCTGCCATCAATTCCAAAAAATCCCGGTCATACCCGCCCCTTATGGAAATATTCCCCAAGCAGTGCGTCAGAGAATGTCAGTCACATGTGAAACTCCTTTCTGAGACAAGGAGATGTACCATATCGCACCTTTGACGTCGGGCCATCCCATCTGTCTGTAAAGGCTCATGTATCCTCCGACCTGTTTGATATACTTCCATTCCGACGAAGCCCTTGAAGCCTCGATATCCTCAACGAACTTATAGTCTATGACCTTCAAGGTGTTCCCGTCCTTGACAACTCTGTCCGGACGATAGGTGTCTCCCTTGATGCTGATTATTGAAGATTCGTTGCTAACATTGGAACGGTCCGTCGGGAACCACCCCTTTCCGGAGACGCTCTTGAGCAAGGAAGAAAGCATGTTGAAGTATTCCTGTGCATCCTCAGAATCCAGGTCTCCTGCAAGCAGTGCTTCATCTATAGAAGGCTTGAGGTCAGAAGGGACTGAGACTCTTGAAAGAATGTCATGGAGCACGATTCCGCGAAGACGCGGAGAAGAGCCTATACCGGGGTCGGAACCTATCTTGAAGAAGTCAGCGGCATCGCTGCGGAAACGGAGCCGTCCCATTGATGCGACGTTATCCTTCCCCTTCTCAGCATCCTCCTCGGATTCCTCTTCCTTCACCCCTTCCTCGCCGGAAACAGGGTATGAAGGATAGCCGGCTTCGACTGGGATATAATCCTTCGCCTCACGCTTCATCTTCTTATAGTCGTAAGGTTCTCCGATGTAGAACTCTTCATACACTGCAGGAGATGAATCAGGATCTTCTTCGGGAAGAGTCCCGTCCTTATCTTCAGCGGAAAGCCATTCATCCAAGACAGAGGTCACGGGATGGCATCCGTCGAACCCGCCCTTCAGGAACAGATACAGCACCTGAGAGAAATTCGCAACCTCCGTAGGGAACTGTCCGTCCAAAACGTCCGCTCCGTCCGCCGGAATGAAAGATACGACTGCATTTCTGCACTTTTCTGAAGGTTTGCTGGAAATCACATGCAGCTCTTTTCCTGCCCTGGTGAGGGCGACATAGAAAATGTTCATGTTGTCCACGTACTGAAGGAAGAGTTCATTCCGATAATCATCCTCGAACATGGTGCCCACGCTGGAATCTGACAAGCGGATCGGGAAAGCCGCCTTCTCGATGCCGTTCATAAGGGTGGAGTCTGAATCCGGAACGGACCACTTGGTATCGGATTTCGACAATTCCACATTCTCGGCCATCGGTACTATCACGTACGGGAATTCCAGTCCTTTCGCCTTATGGACAGTGATTATCCTCACCGCATCGGAATCCGCCGGGGATGCGATCTTCAATTCCGACTCATCCCAATGGTTGAGATACTCCCTGAGGTTGTTCCCGTTGGCTGCAGTCCATTCCTGGAGATCATCCATGAAAGCCATTATATAGGGCACGGTCCCTTCGAACATTGAGGGATCCGACTTCCTCATTTTCCTCAGGAGGTCTTCCGACAGGTCCACAAGAGAGTACCATGACGAAGGAAGAGTGATTCCCATTTCCTTGGTCATGTACTGTCCTATCTTAAGATCAGGATCCAGAATCAACGAAAGCAGGGAGACCAGCTTCCTTACGGCAAGGCATGAAGACACCAGAAGCGAGTCGTCGGAGACCACGGGGATATTGTTGGAGACCAGCAAGGAAGCAAGGTCAGATCCCGTCTTGTTTCCACGCACAAGAATCGCGATATCGCTCCACTTCGCCCCACGTTTCCTGGCGTTGTCTATTGATGCCAGGACTGTCGCCCTCTCGGATTCCTTATCCGCGCAATAAGTCGCTCTCACACTTCCTGGAGCTTTGTCCCTGGACTTGACTTCCTGCTCAACATCTGAATAGATCCTCTTCACTTTGTCCCCTGCCCCGAATTTCCGGTCTATGACTCCTGCAGCGAAACGGAAGAAACGGTTGTTGAAGGTGACGACCTCTTTAAGGCTTCTCCAGTTCTGTTTGAGAGGATCTGAATCATCCGCCGAAGGGAAACTGTCTTTCACATAATGGTCCAGAAGTTTCCAGTCAGAACCCCTGAAACGGTAGATGCTCTGCTTGACGTCCCCCACTATGAGGTTGGTACGTTTCCCGGGGTCAGAATTCGCTTCGCTTTCCTTGAGGAGCGGCAGGAAATTCTGCCACTGGACAAGGGAGGTGTCCTGGAACTCATCCAACAGGAAATGCTCCAGAGTGACACCCAATTTCTCATAGATGAACGGAGCGTCATCCTCACCGATTATTTTCCTCAGAAGAACGTTGGAGTCATCAATGCTAAGGACGTTCTTCTCTTTCATGAGGTCCTGGAACTGCTGACGGATTTCCGAGAGTATACCCATGCCGTGAAGCCCTGAATAAAGGGCTTTGGCATTGTTGTATTCAGTGAAATGATTATCGAACAGGTCTATTATCTTCTCCACATGAGGAAGAGCGGCCGATGTGAGCCCCACCAAACGGTCATGTTCCTTATCCTTCTTGAACCACTTTTCAGGGTCCGGTCCTATATCGAAAAACGTATTGGACGGTCTTTTGATTCCTTTGGAGGTATCTGAAAGCTTGGTTATCGGACTCTTGAAAGTACTTTTATACGTCTGGTTCAGGCCCACACCTGCAGCATCGAAAACCGCAGCCACCCCTCTGGCGGCTTTCTGAAGATCGGAACGGAAGGACCTTATCATTCCGGAGAGGCGTTTCCTCAAAAGGGCTATGTTCTCCTTCGAGTAGGCCTTGTCTTCATCAATATTGTTGCTTTCGACCACTTCACGATGTTCCTCGGACAGAAGGCTGTTGGCGGACTTGTAGAGCTGCCTCTCCAGATTGAACTTCCCGGTATCCTCGATGCCTTCCATCACACTGTCTGAGAGCCATCCGAGAAGAGCCTTCCCATTGTCGTCCTGCTCATTTATGGAGGAAAGCACCCGGTCCACACTTTCATGCACCAGGGAGGCTTTGTCCAGCTCCACTTGGTATGAAGCGTATTGGCCGACTTCCCTTGCGAAAGTCTTCAGTGTCCTCTGGAAGAACTTGTCTATGGTGCTGACGGAGAAAGAGCCGTAGTCATGCAGGATGTTGACAAGAAGGCTTCTGGCTTTTTTCTTTATCAATGCGTCATTCCCGAACTTCTTACGGAAGTCTTCAATATAATCAGATGCCGAAGGATCATCCGAAAGAATGGACAGTTCCTTCAGTATCCTTCCCTTCATTTCCGCAGTAGCCTTGTTAGTGAAGGTAACGGCGAGAACATTCCGGTATGAGAAGCTGTCGGCTCCCTCCAGAAGCATCTCTATGTATGTTTTCGCAAGGTTGAAGGTCTTTCCAGAACCTGCGGAAGATTTAAGCAGACGGATCATCTCAGTTGTCTTTTTTAGGGTTACGGCCGCAAATCATCTTGAAATCGCAGTACTTGCAATCATCCTCCTTTTTGGTTCTCCTGTAAGGAACGTACGGGTCGGACATCTCCTTGAGGATGGCAGGGAGTTTCTCATCCCTTACTATGGAAACGAACTGCTGACTGATTTTGACGGTGACAGGATGGTTGGTGAACATGTCTCCTGTACTGTAGATCGAATTGTGCAGCTCTTTCCCTGCGGCGAGGGGGTCCCTCTCCATGAACATATCATAGAGGAACAGCTGGAAAGCGATTTTGGGACGCTCCTGTACAACCTCAGCGAAAAGGTCATCAGCGACTTTCCTGGCGTTGGAGTCATCTATCTTGCAGTCATTCTCAGTCACCTTGCCCGTCTTGTAGTCCACAACCCTCACTATTCCGCCGAATGAGTCGACCCTGTCCACGAATCCTTTGAATCGCCAGTCCCCGAATTTCCAGTAACACTCCTTTTCAAGCCCAAGCACCTTGAAAGAATCCAGTCCTCTGGCTTCAAGTTCAGCCTTGTCTATGGCAAGAGTCTTGAGCACATACTTCACGATGATGTCCTCAATTACAAGGTCCCTTCCTGACACTTCGGGGATGTTGAGCTGCTCTTCAATGAGTGAGCGCACCTTGAGTCTTATGTCATCCTTCCGTTTGAACCACTCTCCAATGTACTTCAGAGTGATCTCCTTCAGAGGGACAAGGCTGCCGTCCTTGACATGCTCATCTATGTTATCCTTTTCCAGGCTGAAGCTGGGGTTCATGGCGATTCCACCCAGATACAGCGCCTGCATCGTGCCGTGGTAAACGACACCCAGCATCGCATTGTCCAGAGTCTCCGCGACTTCGTCCTTGGGCTTGAGTTTTTCAACCGAGGTATAGTAGAACTTGGCCGGACACCCCAAGTAAGTTTCTATCGAAGTTGCCGAAAGTGTGATCTCTTTCATCCGCTGGGCTATGTCAGCGGGTTTCTGAACGAAGTCCTCCGTCACTGCTGTATTGAGGCCCTCTTCAGCCACCAACCTTTTCATATTGACCTTGAAGTGATAGGAGAGCTGCTTTATGAAGCGGCTTTCTTCACCGGGGAGCATCTTTTCGGTCCTTGTATCGTACAACATCCAGACATTCGAAGGCCGCTGTATCATCCTGTAGAAGTTGTAGGCTGCCACGGCGTCATCATATTCATAAGTCGGCATCCCGAATCCAACTCTCAAAGACGGAGGTATGAAGGACGGTGACGACCCTCTTGAAGGGAACACACCCTCATTGCAGGAAAGGATGATGAGGTTATTGAAATCAAGCGCCCTGGTCTCGAGAGGTCCCATTATCTGCAATCCTTTGAGGGGTTCTCCTTCGAAAGCCACGCTTTCGGTTGATAGTACCCTTTCAAGAAGCACGGCGAAAGTAGAAGGTTTGACCGGAAGCGTATTCTCCCTCAGACGCATTATGCATCCCCAATACTTTCTGGCATACTCCTTCTCGGTCGAGAGATTGTCCGGAAGTCTCGGCGCCAGATAAGATATGACCCCGAGAAGATATTCCTCGAACGCCTTTATCTGGGAAGCGTCACTGAGTGCAATGTCGGTAATGACCGGTTTGAAGACGGTTTCCAGAAGAGTGGAACCCTGGAACCAGGAATGCGGTATATAGTAACGTTTCTGCCTGTTGAGCCTCTCAAGCAGACCTTCGATGGCATCATCACCGTTTTCTTTCTCGAATTTGATGACCGCCGTCATGACCGGACTCTTCAATATGTTCCATACGGGACGATGGTAGAACATCATCCCTTCCTTACCCTTTCTCAGGTGGAACTGAAGTTCCGCAACATCTTTCATCAGACTGTAAATCGCACTTGAAGAAAGTGGTACGCCCATCGTGACGTTTATGTCTTTGATTCCTTCAGGTATGGTGTTCAGAAGCGGCATCAGAAGGTTCTCATCGGGAAGGACAACTGCGCAATCCTTTCCGCCGACAAGGTCTCCCACCTTGGAGATGTCCTGGGAAATCTCACTGAATATCTTCGGCAGGTACTTCACCTGCCCGATTCCGGAAGGGACGGCGACCACATTGATCCGGGGGACGGTGACCCCGGCAGGATCAATATCGAATGACGGCTTGAATTCGGTCAAGTTGTCTTTCATGAAGAACGTGGACTTGTTCCCGGCGTCCTTTATCATGTCCGAGGAATAATCCCAGCAGAATTCAGCGACACCGGCTTTGTGCATCTTCGTCAAAACCGTCTTGCCGCATTTGTCAATATCGTTAAGCCCTACGAAAACGAACTTGGAAGCACCCGGGAAAGCCGTGCTGAGGATGTCCGTCACACTTTCCTCGGAAAGCCTCTCGGCAAGGTCCCTGTTTATCATACCGCTGTAAAACAGACCCTCATCCATAAGGGAACGTCTGAACTCATTATACAACGGATACAGTATCTCCCAGATCTGGAGGAAACTGCTCTTGATGCCTTCTCCCGAAGGGTCGAACTTCATTTGTCCCCCCTCCTTGAAATGGTGAACGAAAGCCTTGACCGCCTCCAGTTGGTCATCAGTCATGTAACTGTATGAAGTGTCCTCCAGTTGTCTGAACTCTGTCACATTGGTGAACACCGCCTTGGGGTCGACCAAGTAATTGTCCACATCGTTGAAATCCTTCAGGATGACATCCCCCCAGAAAATGAACTCGTCAAGGGAATCAGCGTTTCCGGGACCACCGACTTTACGGTAGCAGTCGAAGAGTCTCAGAAGAAGAGTCACACGGTCCGAGGCGGACGCTCCAGAACAGGCGTACATAAAGTCCCCGAAGGTGTACATCTTCGGGACGATAAGGGGACGGGCTCTGCCGCCGTTTGCAACGGCACCGACATTCAGTGTGATATCCTTCACCGCCAAAGAAAGGTAGTGACGGAAAAAAGACATGGAACGGCGGTTCGGAAACACGAAAACGTATTTGCCGATTTGTGTATTTGAGTAATAATGCCTTGCTACTTGGCTGAGGAAAGGTTCCATATGATGTTTCCGGCTGTTGTATGTTATCAATGACAATATACTGATTAATTCCGGATTTCTTCTTTCAAAACAAAAGAAATAACAACCAAAGGAAAAATGTTTTTATTTTTCTGAAAACCGCTTGTCATATCCGTCGGTTTTCATATATTTGTAACAATTCAATTTTGAATAATTCAAATTGAGGCAGGATAAGGCCCTGCATCAAGCCTTGCACAACATTTAAAAGGATATAGTCACATGAAAAAGAAATTCAGATGTCTGGTATGCGGCTACGTTTACGAAGGAGAGAATCCCCCCGAGCGCTGCCCGCAGTGCAAAGTTCCCGGAACCAAATTCGTTGAAATCAAGGAAGAATCAGAGGAGCCTCAGTGGGCTTGCGAGCACCATATCGGTGACGGCAAGGTAGAGGACGAGGAAGTTCTCCAGGGTCTTAGGGACCACTTCAACGGCGAGTGCTCAGAGGTCGGAATGTATCTGGCCATGGCACGCCAGGCCGAAAGGGAAGGCTTCCCTGAGATCGCTGAAGCTTTCAAGAGATATGCATTCGAGGAGGCTGAGCACGCATCCAAGTTCGCAGAGCTTCTCGGAGAATGTGTCTGGGACACCAAGACGAACCTTACAAAGAGGTATCAGGCAGAGGCCGGCGCTTGCGAAGGCAAGCTCGCTATCGCTTCAAGAGCCAAGAAACTCGGTTATGACGCCATTCATGACACTGTCCACGAGATGGCAAAGGACGAGGCTCGCCACGGAGCAGGCTTCTACGGTCTTCTGAAGAGGTACTTCAAAGACTAGTCATATACCCTGAAAAAACCGAAGGGAGGTCCCAGAAATGGAGCCTCCCTTGTTCTTTTCGATCCATGGACTTGTCATCCGAGGTTTTCCTCATCCTCTTCGGTAAGTCCGAAACGGAGTACTATGTCCTCAGGAATTTCAGAGTAATCATAGTCGACATTCCCCCACATGGCGTCCATCTCACGCCTGTCCTTCTTGGTCGGTCGCCCCGCGCCCCTGTCACGTTTGACAAAGAACGTCTCGGTCGGAGCCTTCAGTTTATCAATCTCCGCCTGGGGAGTGGTGTTCTCCGCATAATCGGGGACAAGTTTCGCACCGATCCTGTTTCCGATAACCGCCTTCACCGTATAAGTGAAGAGGATGGCCCCTTTTCTGACTTCCAGGTGGTCTCCCGCCTTTATGAGCTTGGAAGGTTTCGCAGGAATGCCTTCTACCTTTACCCTGTTGCCTTTGCAGGCTTCCGTGGCATCAGTACGGGTCTTGAAGACCCTTATCGCCCACAGATATTTGTCCAATCTTTCAGTATCCATAGTATATCAGAAGTGTCATGATCAGTTGAGGGGTTTCCCGTCTCCATGGAGTCTCCTTTGCTCAAGTTCCCAGTCGATACGGTCGTCCAGATCCTCTTCACCCGAATAGTCCTCCCCCTCGATACGTGCTTCGGCATTGGGGTCGATATATCCGTCCTGGACATCCTCCCTTCTGACAATCGCTTCCAGAAGGACAGTGTCTTTGGAAGAAGGGACCAGGAAGAATTCCTGACAGTCGGCTGGAACAAGAACCGTTGAGTCCTTTGTAAGGGGATAAAGCTTCATCCTCCCGGAATCCTCCTTTGAAGGCACTTGCACAGTGGCTCCCCCTTCAATGCAGGTATAAACAGCGAAACTTTCCAGCTCCTCAGTCTTGATTCCTACAGGGTCCCTGAGGTTGATCCTGGTTACGATGAATTCGGACTCATCGGCAACCTTGTACACCTGCTCGTCAGGGTTGTCCGTGACCCGGCAGTCCGCCTTGTCGCAGTCGCATTCCTCTTTTTTGTCATGGCAATGGCATTCTTCTCCATGGTCATGGCAATGGCAGATATGAGCGTCAGGAGAAAGGTTTATGAAATCCAGAGCCTCGGCAAGATCGAGATCAGTATCAGCTTTACCGGACTCGTCCCACTGTACAAGGCAGAAGTCAAGCGGAGAAGATTCCGCGATCTCGATGATCTTGACTCCAGGGGAAGCGCAGTGGACGGTACCCGGTTCTATCATGAAAATGTCTCCTTTCCGGGGGACAATGGTATTGAGCATGGGGGCGATGGACCCGTTATTGCAGGCGACGTAGAACTCTGATGCCGTCATCTCCTTTGAAAGCCCGATACAAACCGTTGAGCCCTGCCCGGCTTCAGCTATGTACCACAGTTTTCTTTTCCCGAGCGCGTCATACCTTTCAGAAGCGATCAAGTCATCCGGGCACACGGTCAGCGGCATCCTGCCCTTGGTCCTTATGATCTTTACCATGACGGGGAACTGCCTTCCGTAGAAATAATAGACATGGTCGCCCACTATCCTTTCGAGATAGGTCTCCATTATCTCTCCAATGGTGTTACCGTCCATCCATCCGCCTTTCACCGCTGAATCAACGCTGCCCAGATCAGCAAGATTATAAGTCTCACTCCCCCAGGGATAGTCCACCGTGACCGGTTCCATGGTCATCGGCTCGATTCTTCTTTCTTCGTCCATCTTTGAAATCAGTATCAGGTATCGAAAGATACTCCAAAAAAGCTTTATCCGCAAATTGCGCGTCAGCAGCCTTTCTGCAATATCCCGTCCTGCAAAGACTGAACCATTGGGACGAGTAAAGCAAGTCTATTCGGCATTCTCCGCCGAAAAGACGTCACAGATCATCTGAAAAGCGATGCCCGCGAAACAAAGCACAAAAAAAGTCATACCTCTTTCAGTTTTTGTTGTGATACTCTCATCTTTTCCGGTCTTCATCCCGGAATCTGCCGCAAAAGTACAACTAGCTTGTGCCATTATTCGGGTACAAGATAAAATAATTCAAAAAAAACGAAAAAGGTGATCGGCGATTCCGTGACGAACATTCGGCAAAACAATCCAAACATACAGCAATACATAGTAGATGGAGTTTGACTATCTTTGCACATGCTGAAACGATAATCAGCCCCTGCATCCGGATACAAACCAACACACATACCGCAATGAAAAGAACTTTAGCTATCATCTGTCTCGCCGTTATGGCGGTCTCAGCATTCGCACAGGGCCCCAGGATGTTCCGCAGGACTCCCGGCGACACTCTCCAGTCTGTAAGGATCAACCCTGACGGATCCACAACAATCAGCATCTACGCGCCCAAAGCACATAGTGTCAGTGTCCAGGGTGACGGAGGTTTCGTGCCGATGTCTTTCGGACCCGCAGCAGGCGCCAGACCCCAAATGGTGGAAGGGGAAAACGGAATCTGGAGCATGACAGTGAAGGACATCAAGCCCGGTCTCTACAGATATCATTTCGTAGTTGACGGAATGAACGTCTACGACCCCAAAAACGCCGGAATGAGCGACATCTCACCTATCGCTACAATCTCCGACGGAAACGACTTCTTCGCAATGAAGAACGTTCCCCACGGAGCTATAAGCCAGAGGTACTATTTCAGCAAGACCCTCAACACCTGGAGAAGAATGCACGTGTGGACTCCCGCAGGATACGAGACTTCCAAGAAGAAACTTCCTGTTCTCTACCTTATCCACGGCGGCGGTGACACAGACAACTCATGGCCAGGAGTGGGCGCAGCCGGCATGATCCTGGACAACCTTCTGGCAGAAGGCAAGATGGAGCCCATGATCGTAGTCATGCCCAACGGAACTATCACCAATGTCCCCAACGAGGTTCCCCCGTTCGCACAGGACATGGTGACCGACATCATACCTTTCATTGAAAGCAACTACCCCGTCCTCACTGACAAGGAGCACAGGGCGATCGCCGGCCTTTCCATGGGTGGAATGGAGACTATGGAAACAGCCTTCAACAATATCGACATGTTCACTTATGTCTGGGTTCTCAGTTCATCATTCCAGCCCGGACAGGATCCAAAGGCAGAGGCTGAGCGTCTGGGAGTTTACAAGAACGCCCAGAAGATGAACAAGACCTTCAAGAAGCTTGTCTTCACCCAGGGAGGTCCTTCAGACATAGCCTACAACAACTGCATCAACACCAGGAAAGAACTCGATGCAGCCGGTCTCAAATATGAGTACATGGAGAATGCTCAGGAAGGCCACAGCTGGGGCACTTGGAGAGCTGACCTCTATGACCTTGCCCAGAAACTTTTCAAATAGTCTCTCTGACCAAGGCGGATAAAACCATGAGGACGGAAGATCACAGCGATTTTCCGTCCTCTGTTCTTTTATGCATATTGCTGGGCGTCAGCGCACAATCGGATCGGGGCAGTCCTCCTTACGCCGGCAGGAAGTGCATCTGAAACCTGCCCAAACAGAATCGAAATGGTCCATCGCCGAAGCGACAAGCGAGGGGTCATCGGTCAGGATTCCGGCCTCGAAGTTCCTTTTTTCCTCTCCCTTCAGGCCGATCCCGGCGCCGGTCAGATTTGCCGAGCCGATGTACGCAACAGAGCAGTCGAACACCATGATCTTGAAATGGACCCTAGGGCACAAAGCCCTGTCAAGTCCACGGAAAAGAGCCGGATAATTGTCGAACTCCTCCCGGAAGACCGGGCCCGGTTCCTTGGCATGCAGAAGCCTGACCTCCTTACCGGCTTTCACCAGATCAGAGAGTATTCCGAGGAAAGGACGTCCCTCGACATGGAGGTCCTTCAGGTCCGCCGTCCCTATCCAAAGAGAACGCTTCACTGAGGATGCCCTGGAAAGGACTTCCTTGTAATGTTCCGTATCCTTTATGTATTTGATCATGACGTAATCTCTACGGCAAAAATAACCAAAAGGCCTCTCATCAGCAAGAGTGGAGCCGGGGGCAGGAACCCGGATTTTTGGAGATTACTCTCTTTTTGCATACCTTTGGCCTCAGACAACAGAGTCACTACTGACCGTAACAGCAGACAAAATGAGAAAAAAAAGGGACACATACGCTAACAGATATTCATGCGACGGGATGCCGCTATGGAGGTGGCTGCTTCTGTTCGTGGGAGGCACCATCCTGTTCCTTCTGCTTTATGCTTTCGGGCAGCTCACATATTCGATCGAGCCCGCCCTTCCCAAATGCGCCGCCATTGTCGGGGCCGCTTTGGCCATCCTCATCATATATACACTGCTCGTTTTCCACTTCGAGAAAAGGAGTGTAGACGAACTGCATCTGCTGAAATTCTTTCCCGCGATGGGGAAAGGGCTTCTCACGGGAACGCTCTTCTTGTCAGCCGTGATCGGCATCATTGCCGCTTTAGGAGGTTACAGGGTAATTTCTGTCCGGTTCGATGCTGTTGAGGTCATAACGCAGATTTGCATTTTCTTCTTCGTGGCCGTAGGAGAAGAGATCCTTTTCCGTGGAATCATCTACAGGATGATCTCGTCCAGATGGAACTGCTTCGTGGCTCTTATCATATCGGCTCTTCTGTTCGGTTTCTCCCACATGATGCAGCCCAACGCATCAGTCTGGTCATCTGTCGCCATCGCCGTCGAAGCCGGTCTCATGCTGGGCGCCGCATATGAGTTCAGCGGCAATCTTTGGGTCCCTATCGGTATACATTGGGCATGGAACTTCTTCGAAGGACCTTTCTACGGTACCACCGTCTCGGGTTCCGAACCGATGTTCAGCATCATCACCCCGGAAATCACCGGCAAACCCCTCCTTACAGGAGGAGAATTCGGACCTGAAGCCTCATTGGTGGCATTCATCCTTGGATTGGGACTGTCGATTTATTTTCTGGGCAAAGCCCTGAGCAGATAGCCTTATTTCCCGGTTGCTTTTTTCATCAGTTCCATGAACTGCTCGTAACGTCGAGCAGACTTTTCCGACGCCTTCTTGACTGCGTCGTCTATGCTCCTGCGGTACTCTTCCTCTTCAGGGGAAAGGTTCCCTTTAGGGACTTTCGCGACTGACCCCGGAACCACATGTCTTCCGACAATCTTTCCGGAATGGTCCTGAAGTATGAAACAGTCTGTTCCGTCTTGGAGAGGTTTTCTCTCGAAAGTGAGGTCCGGATTCTTCTTGACCGCTTCCTTCGCCGCTTTGAGAGCGGATTCTCCGCTAGGATGTTCAGTCACAGGGACATCATCCTCCTGGCGTGACTTTTTGCGCATCTTGCTTCTGGGATCGGCTCCTTCAGCCATTGCTTTCCGGTCATACTCTTCATCCCATTTACGGTAATACTCCATCTGGGGATCCTCGAAAAGGAACAGCTGGTCGAAGTCGTCGTGTGAGAGTTTGCCCAGGGTGATTCCGGCCTGTCTTATGGGTGTGGAGCCGTCCCAGATATCCGGAAGAAGTGTACGCGCATACCGGAGTATGATGGCGGTAGTGTCTGTCGGACGTTCCATCTGGCATTGGCGCGACTTCACCGAAAAGTCTTTCGCTTTGACGAACAGGGAGACACTTAGGGCTCTTACTCCGTCGACCCTTATCCTATGGGCAACCGTACACGAGAGATTGAACAGGGCACGGTCCATCGCCTTATAGTCTGTGACATCGTTTTTGAAAGTCCTTTCGACGCTGTAGCTTTTCGCCTCCTGGGTAAGGACCTCTACAGGGGAATCATCCACTCCGTTGGCATAATCATGAAGAGTCAACGACGCCTTATGCCCTATTATGCTGCCCAGTGTCCCAGGATTCACTTTGGCCAGGTGACCGATGGTGGATATACCGTAATGGACCAGCTTCTCTTCCGTCTTCTTTCCGACATACAGAAGGTCCCTTACCGGGAGAGGCCACATTTTGGACTCGACTTCCCGGCTCCAGAGAGTATGGACCTTGTCCGGTTTGGTGAAGTCCGATGCCATCTTCGCCAGGAGTTTGTTTGACCCGACTCCCACATTGACCGTGAAACCCAGTTTGGAATGGATGTCGTCCTTCAGACGGGTCGCGACCTGAACAGGGTCGGCTCCTCCCAGAAAACCGGTCATGTCAAGGAAGCATTCATCAATGGAGAACTGCTGAAGGACCGGGGAGTATTCCCTGCAGATGGCTATGAATTTGCGGGAGCACTCGCTGTACCACTCGAAATCCGGCGGAACGACGACCAGAGAAGGACATTTGCGCAGAGCGGAAGAAAGCGGGTCCGCAGTATTGATACCGAACTTCTTCGCAGGTATGGACTTGGCTGTAATTATGCTCCTGCGGTCTTCAGGATCACCGGACACCACGGAAGGCACCTCCCTTATGTCTGCTCCGCCTGAAGCTATTATCTTCAGGGCAGACCACGAAAGGAATGCGCTGTTTACGTCAATATGGAAAATGACTCTGTCCATCTCAATACGTAGCGAATATACCAATTATTGCACGATCGGAAAAGAACCGGGCCACTTTCAGACTGATTGTCTTACCGATAATCATTATCTTTGCGATATGGCATACAGCTACAACAGCGACTTCGTTACTTTTTTCAGTGAAGATGACCCGGTCTTCTTCACTTCGGACACACATTTCTCGGACGCCAACATAATCCGTCTGTGCGGAAGGCCTTTCTCTTCAGTTGAGGAGATGGACGAGACCATCATCAGGAACTGGAACAGCACCGTCCCTGAGAACGGGACCGTATTCCATCTTGGGGATTTCTGCAGCAAGAGTGCGAGCCGCTGGAAAGAGATTCTCGGAAAGCTCAACGGAGATGTACACCTTATCCTAGGCAACCACGACCTCAGGAAAATGTCCAGCGAGCTGTCTTCACTCTTCGCTTCTGTCGGAGAGCAGAAACAGGTCATTGTCGGAGAACAGAGAATATATCTGAACCACTACCCTTTCCTTTGCTACGGAGGGTCATACCGAGATGTCTGGCAACTGTTCGGGCATGTCCACACGGGACCCGGTCATACCGGATTGGATGACCATCGTATGGGCGCGCTGTTCCCTATGCAATATGATGTGGGCATAGACAACAACGGCTATCATCCGGTATCTTTCAGCAGGCTGAAGGAGATAATCGGCGAAAGAATGGCGGAAAGTGCAGGGAAAGAGTTCGCCCGGATAAAAGACAGTCTTTCCCGCCTCAGGCCTGACGAGATCGTGGGGAATGATGTCAGTGAAAAATGGGAAAGCCTCTTCCGGTCATTGAAAGACAGGGGGATTCCCGTAGTAGCGGACAGGCAGGAGATGTACAGTTTCCTGTGTCCGCACAGGAAAGACCGCATAAAGACAGGAACCATCTTCACTGGCGAGAACGGCTCTTACAAGTTCAGTGTCCAGTACCATGAGGTCAAAGGGCTGCGCTGCTACAGCGTAGAAGTCTCAGACGGTGAAGATTCCCGCGGCAAGTTCAGGGAAGACACATCATCTGATGGCGAAAATGAGCAATGACCAAAAAGGGATGCGGCCAAGCGGCAGCACCCCTCAATCAGAGTCAGGCTTTCAAGTTTCCTGAACTATCTTTTCAACCTGGAAAGCAGGTCATCCCCCAGGGCTGACTTCTTCTCGATATGGTCAATGACGGCGTTGACGAAGGTGTTCCCCTCGAAATCTCCCCTGACCTGTTCGAAGTCGAGTTCCTTCTCCTCCTTCGTTCCGTCCATTCCGAATCCGGTCATCGAAGAAAGGGAGAATTCCTTCTTGGCGTCTTCATACACCATCTTGTCAAGTCCGATAACGGCCTCCTTCCATTGTGAGACAATGTCCATAGCCTGCTCGGCGGTCATGGTGTCGGGATCATATCCGAAGAACTCCTTGATCTTGTCATATGCCCAGGTCCACTCATAAGTGTAATAGTTCTCGTGCATGACCTTGAAGCAGTCGTTGATCTGTCTTACGGAGTTTATCTGTCCGCTCTCGATCCCGTCCATGAGAGAAACGACCTCGCTCTT
>DBWN01000231.1:16545-16820 GCA_002308935.1 Bacteroidales bacterium UBA1237
TTGGTGCTGTGGAACGAATAGATGTCCGAGAGCTCTCCTGAAGCGTAGAGGAGGTTCCTCAAAGTCTTCAGCCCTTTGAACATCTTCTGGATGGTGAACGGGGAAAGGAGGTTGTAGTTTATGTAATCCATCCTCTCGGGGTCCTTCCTGGCGTCCCTCTTGGGCCACTTCTGGGCATCACGGATGGTACCTACGCTCCTGAGGTTCACACCGGGAACCAGGTATGTGGTGTTGTTCTGCTCGATAAGGTAAGAGAACGGAAGGTTCGTGGTGTC
>DBWN01000249.1:0-3204 GCA_002308935.1 Bacteroidales bacterium UBA1237
TACTGGATTATTGAGCTTATACCGGATACTCCACCTCCCACGAGGTTGTTAGGTACCAGGAATACCGCCCATCCTGTCACATAAAGGAGCACACCGATGGTTATGATGAGATACTCCTTTACCGTCCTTAATAAACTGTTCTTTAGAGTTGACATTTCTTATGCTGAATTGTCGGCAAATGGCCTGTTACTGGTTCAGTGTTCCCTTGGAAATGATCTTCTTGGCGTTCTCGGGAAGACCGGTCTTCATTTCTTCGAAGCCTTCTCCGTAAACGCTGCTTGAAGGAGAAATACTTACGAAAGCCTGCTTGTCAAGTCCCTTGATCAGCTTGGTGAGTTCCTGGACCTGGGCTTTGCGCACAAGGATGAGAAGCACCTGACGGTCTTCTTTCGTATACCATCCGGTAGCTTTGAGAACAGTGACTCCCCTGTTCATCTCATGGTTGATATAATCGGCGATCTTTGCATACTCCTTGGAGAACACCAGCACCTGCACGGTGGATTTCGCTCCGAGTATGAAATAGTCAAGGACTACTGAGAAGGTCACCATTGCTATCATACCGTAAATCATGTCCTGGAATGTCTTTCCCGGAACAAGCAGAACGGAAGCGATGATGAAAGTATCGAGGAAAAGATAGACCTTTCCAGGTGATACTGGCCAGAATTTGTTGATGATCAAGGCTATGATATCTGTACCTCCGGTACTACCGCCACGGCGGAACACCCAGCTGATACCGAGAGCCTCGATGAGACCTCCGATTATAGGGACAAGCACCTTCTCGCTAATGTACAGAGGATTCCCGGGGATGGCCTTGATGATATCGAAACGGGGAAGGACACCGAGGAAGAAGGTCGAAAGGAGAATGACGTATATCGTCTTGAATCCGAAACCTTTCCCCAGCACCGCGAATCCTAGCAGCAGAAGGACAGCGTTCATCACGATGTAGCTGTAGGATACCGGTATCCCGGTAGCGAACTCGATGACAGTACTGGCACCGGTAAGTCCGCCGCTGGCTATTCCGTTCGGAATGAAGAAAGCATCCCAAGCGAAGCAGTACATGAGTGTCCCGATGGTAATGATCACATAATCTTTGACCACCGTAAAGACATTGTTCTTGAAGCCGTCAAGCATATCAATGGGTTATTTCTTGAGGACAACGTTCACAATCTTGCCGGGAACGACGATGACTTTGAGGATAGTCATGTCGGCGACGTATTTGGCTGTCATGGGAAGGGCCCTGACATGAGCCTCCACATCCGCAGGGGCCATCGACTTGGGAAGGTCAACGGTGAAACGCATCTTTCCGTTGAATGACACAGGATACGTGCAGGAATCTTCCACTGTATAAGCTTCAATGTACTCAGGGAAGGACGCCACAGTCACGGATGAAGTGTTCCCGAGGTCATGCCACAGCTCTTCAGCAAGGTGAGGTGCGAAGGGGCTGAGGAGGATCACCATCGGCTCAAGGACAGCCTTCGAATGGCAGTTCTTCTCAGTAAGGTCGTTCACAGCAATCATGAACGCACTGATTGTAGTGTTGTATGAGAAGGCCTCGATATCTGCCTGCTCCTTGCCGATAAGGCGGTGGAGGGTCTTCAGTTCAGCGGGAGTGGGCTCATTGTCATTCACGAGGAATTTGTCTCCGTCATAGAACAGACGCCAGAACTTCCTGAGGAACCTGTTGACGCCGTCAATACCCTTGGTGTCCCAAGGCTTGGACTGCTCGACAGGGCCGAGGAACATTTCGTAAAGCCTGAGTGTGTCAGCTCCGTAGTTGTCGCAAATGACGTCGGGGTTGACGACGTTGAACATGGACTTGCTCATCTTCTCGACCGCATAACCGCAGATGTATTTTCCGTCCTCAAGGATGAATTCAGCATTCTTGTACTCGGGAAGCCAATTCTTGAAGGCCTCCGTATCGAGCACGTCGTTCTCGACTATATTCACATCCACGTGGATCTCCTGGGTCTTGTACTGGTCCTTCAGTCCATAGGAAACGAAGGTGTTCTCTTTTCCGACGACCCTGTACACAAAGTTGGAACGTCCCTGGATCATACCCTGGTTGATGAGTTTGCGGAAAGGTTCATCCTCACAGACATATCCAAGGTCGAAGAGGAACTTGTTCCAGAACCTTGAATAGATGAGGTGACCCGTAGCATGCTCTGTTCCTCCGACATAGAGGTCCACATGCTTCCAGTACTCATTGACACTCTTGTCCACCAGAGCGCTGTCATTGTGGGGATCCATATAGCGCAGATAGTATGCGCTTGACCCGGCGAATCCTGGCATGGTGCTGGTCTCAAGAGGATAACCCTCATATGTCCAGTCCTTCGCCTTTGCGAGAGGAGGTTCACCTGTGGGAGTGAAGTTGTCTATCTGAGGAAGGGTAAGCGGAAGCTTGTCCTCAGGAAGTGGAGTAGGGATGCCGTCCTTGTAGTAAATCGGGAAGGGCTCTCCCCAATACCTCTGGCGAGAGAAGATGGCATCACGAAGACGGTAGTTCACCTTCCTGTGGCCGAGTCCTTTCTCCTCAACGTAATCCATCGCGGCGGCGATCGCCTCTTTCACGGTCAGTCCGTTCATGAACCCGGAATTGCACATGATTCCGTCCTTGGCGTCGAAGCTCTCCTCGGAAACGTCGCACCCTTCGATGATGGGGACAATGGGGAGATTGAACTTCTTTGCGAAAGCGTAGTCCCTGCTGTCATGGGCGGGAACCGCCATGATCGCTCCGGTACCGTATCCTGAAAGCACGTACTCTGAGATCCATACGGGGACTTTCTCGCCGGTAAGAGGATTGATTCCATAGGAGCCTGAGAAGACACCTGTCACGGTCTTTGTCTGTGCGATCCTCTCCCTTTCTGTCTTCTTCTTCACATAAGCGAGATACTCCTCCACTTCAGCTTTACGGTCTTCAGTAGTAAGGAGCGGAGTGAGTTCGCTCTCAGGAGCGAGCACCATGAAGGTCACTCCGAAGATTGTATCGACCCTGGTCGTGAAAATGGTCACGTCACGGACAGTGTCACCGGTCTCCACTTTGAAGACCACCTCGGTTCCATAAGAACGGCCGATCCAGTTGCGCTGCATCTCCTTGAGCGAATCTGTCCAGTCAAGGGAGTCAAGGCTGTTAACCAACCTCTCAGCGTATGCCGACACCCTGAGCTGCCACTGGGTCATCTTCTTCTGTTCAACAGGGAAGCCTCC
>DBWN01000249.1:3361-4355 GCA_002308935.1 Bacteroidales bacterium UBA1237
CGGCGTGGATCCCTTCGGTTCCGTTCTTCTCGAATGAACAGACAAGGTCTGAGATAGGCATAGCCTTGTCAAGGGCTGTGTCATAGTAAGAGTCGAACATCTTGAGGAAAGCCCACTGGGTCCACTTGTAGTATGCGGGGTCGCAGGTCCTCACTTCACGGTCCCAATCGTAAGAGAAACCGATCCTGTCCATCTGGCTGCGGTAGCGGTTGATGTTCTTTTCAGTGGTGACGGCAGGGTGAGTTCCGTACTGAATGGCGTACTGCTCCGCGGGGAGACCGAAAGCGTCATATCCCATAGGGTGCAGCACATTGAAGCCTTTCAGCCTCTTGTAACGGGAGAATATGTCCGAAGCGATGTATCCGAGGGGATGTCCCACATGCAGTCCGGCTCCCGAAGGATAAGGGAACATGTCAAGCACATAGAACGGAGGTCTTGAAGGATCCTCTGAAGCCTTGTATGTCTTGTTCTCGGCCCAATAGGCCTGCCATTTCTTCTCGATTTCCCTGAAATTGTAATCCATGATGATTGAATAAGCGCATGCGGCGTCTATGCCGCCATTAATTATGATTGTTTAACTTTTTTGTCATTTCTTGAGGCCCATCCTTCGTGCTGACTTCTTCTCCAGTTTGAAGTCAATCGGGACAGTCATGTAGGAACGCACCTTCACTCCCTTGATCTTCCCGGCCTTCCATTTCGGGGAAGCGTTGATGACCTTCAGGGCTTCCTCATCCAACAGAGGGTCAACACTCTTGGTGACCGCAGCGTCAGTGACATTGCCTTCCTTGTCGATATAGAACCTTACCTGGACCTGTCCCTGGATTCCTTTCTCAACCGCAGCGGAAGGGTATTTGAGATACTCGTATACCCAATTCGTAAGGAAGAACTTGGGATCCGCATGACCCAGGAATGTAGGCTTCTCGTCACATTCGTAGTAAGGATAGTCCTTGTCTCCGATCTCTTTCTTCTGGACCTTGTCCTGGGAGAAAGCAGG
>DBWN01000104.1:0-3775 GCA_002308935.1 Bacteroidales bacterium UBA1237
TGGTCCATGGATGCCCCTTCCTCAATTTCTCCGCCAGCAAGAACACTCTTGAGCTCATTACCAGAAGGATAATAAGGGAATGGAACGACGAGGAGAATGTCGCCGAATATTCGAAGACCGGCTCAGAGAAATACAATAAGCTCGTCGAAGAGATCCGCAGCCGCCTGAATCTTGACTCTCTCAAGTTCACTTCGCTCGAGGATCTTGTCAAAGCCATCGGAATCCCTCAGGAGGACCTTTGCCTCCACTGTTTCGACGGCTCTTCGGCCTTCACTCTCGAAGAGGAGAATCTCTAGAATTCCTTCATAACTGATTTTTTAAAGGACGGCTCACTTTGATGTGGACCGTCCTTCAGGTTTAAAGCAGTATGTGTCAGCTACGGAATCCAGAACCTTCTTATCACCTTGAGCACTCCGTCTTCAGTGGTTATCCTGGTGTTGAGTTCAGTGAAGTCCTTTCTGTATCCCTCCAGGCACTCAAGATAATACTTCTGCATAGTCCTTACGGTGTCCACGGGGTCCTGGGGCTCAATGCCGCAGTCGATGATGATGAAATCCTCATCAAGGAAAAGCTCAGTTTCTCCGATCTCCTTGTAAAGGGGATGGTCATCGGGAAGCACAACGCTGAAGGTCCCGTCCCCGTTGTCCTTGAAATCGGCTCCGCCTTCAGTGAGTCCGCCGTTCACGGAAAGGAAAGGGGAGTCCTTTTTCAGTCTGGTCACTGTCATGGGACTTCCGTCATAGATGATGGTGTCGCCCTTTCTTAGGCTTTTCATGTCAGCGGCATCATAGAAGGTTTCGCTGAAAACGGTGGCGGTGAGGTTGCTTCCTCTCCAGTTGAAGTCCTCCAGACGGAAGGACGCCGGGAAAGTGCGGTCTGACAGGTCGTCCAGGCTGAAGAACGGAAGAGGCTTCACAGTCTTTTCGGATGCGCACCCTGATATGAGAATGGCTCCCAGCAGTAATCTGCAAACAGTTCTCATGTCTTACTGTATAGTTACCGGATCCCAACCGAAATCCTTGTACATCTTGACATTGAGGCCTTTGCTCTTTACGTACCCGCTTATCGCCTCGGTTCTTGCTCTGTTCCGCTCCTTGTCGTCGGAGCTGATCTTCTGGAAGTCATCGAACCTTTCTCCGAAGATCTCCTTGGCGGTGGGAAGATAACTTGAGCCGTCTTCCACCTGGTCGAAGAGAGTCACTTCGTACTTGTCACCGGTTTTCCTGATGTGCATAAGGCCGGGATGACTTCCGCCGGAGACAGTCTTGAGTGTATCACCGGCTATATCGTAGTTGTACACCCAGAAGTCTCCCCAGACACGTATGTCGTCGGGGTTTGACTCGTCCTTGCCCACGATTGTGTAGCAGGGAATGGTGACTTCACCTTCCCGATAGTCCGGTGCTATCTTATCGGAAAGGAAATCATTAATTGCAGTGAATATGGTCTCCTGTTCTTCAACGGGGATTTCGCTTCCGGATGCCTTCTTGTTTCCTGATCCGCATGAGCAGAGTGCCACAACGGAAAGTGTCACCGCCGCAGCGCCAATGAAAGTCCTTAAAACAGATTTCATGATTGTCATTGATTTATTTGTATTCTTCCCGGAAATGGATGCCCCGTTTCCGGAATCATGTCAACTTTTGAGCAAGGATTATTCCACAGGCGGGATGACAGGGTCGCTGATCTCCAGTGAATCGGCCTCCATCTCCAGGGAATCCTGCGCTGAAAGGACAGGGAAATCATCATTTTCATCATCCCTGAAGCGGCTTTTCAGGAATATGGGGTTCACTCCGTCGTAGTACTTTGCGAAGTTCAGTTGACGGACCAGTCTTGAAGGCTTGTCCCAGTCGTACGCATCCCAATCCTCACCGGTGGAATATGAACTGTGTTCCTTGGCTGTATCTATCCTCTGGATGTTTCCGTCCATCCGGAAAGAGAGGGTCGCTCCTGAACCATTCACTTCCATATCCACTACGCTTCCCATCACAAGGGGAAGGTTCACGTCCCCGTGTCCTCCCGGGAAACCGCAGCATACAGGAATTCCGTACCTCTTGAGATAAGAACAGATCATCTGTTCCACGCTGTCGAACCCGAGGTTCGCTTTGCAGTCAGTGAATTCCCCGAGGATGACACCTTTGCAACGGTCGAAGACCCCGTTTATCACAAGCATGTTCACCAGGCGGTCTATATGGCTCATGTCCTCCTCGACTTCCTCGATGAAAAGGATTATGTCCTTCCCCCGAAGTGCGTCAGCGGATGACCCGAGGATTGGGGTGAAGGTGCAAAGGTTTCCACCAACGAGGACTCCGCTCGCTTTCCCTTTGATGTTCTCCTTGTGGGGAGGGACCACGTAATATGGGAGGGTTCCCGTCAGAAGGTCTCTCATCAGCTGGCTGGAAGGGTCCTCTCCATCGGATTTGGCGAGGAAGGTTCCCATCGTGCCGTGAATGCTCATGACCCCGGAGACGTTCTCTATTTCATGGAGGGTGGTGATGTCACTGAAGCCGACGAGCCATTTGGGATGGGATCCCATCATTTCCGGAGAGATCATGTCCACGAAACGGATGGTCCCGTATCCGCCCCTGTTGCAGACAATGGCTTTCACTGAGGGGTCCTCAAGCGCCCATCTGAGGTCGGACAGCCTCTCCTGGGGAGTCCCACCGTAGTTTCCGCGATACTGCTTGCCGACATTGGGCCCTATCACAGGTACGAATCCCCAGTTACGGAGTACACGCTCCGCCGCGTACACGTTCTCCATAGGAGTGTAGTATGAAGGGGAAAGCAGCGCCACGGTGTCTCCTGGCGAAAGGAAAGGAGGCTGGACGCATGACAGTTCTATCCCTTCGTTGATGGGTTTTTCCTTTGTGCAGCAAGCAAAAAGAAGAAGGCCGGAGAAAACTGCGGCCACTATGCTGTGGAATCTCATGACCGGTTCGGATATCTTTAACCGCCGCAAAAATAGCGATTTTTATCCGGAACACGTATGATAAGTGCTGACCATGAAGAAAACCTCCCCAGGAGGTTCATGACCATACCATGGAGAGGTTTATGAGTTTCAGTGTCCGGAATGTGGATAGAGGGATCAGTGGCTGAGCATCCACCTCATGGGACTGTCCGCTGAGTAGTCGTCAAGAAGAGGTACCCATGAGAAGTGCGCGATCATCTGAGGAATGCCGTAAGAGGCCATCTCCTCGTCAGTGTAGATGCGCATCAGGTCATCCTTCGCTCCAAGACGCTTTCTCGCCTCGAAATATGAATAGGTGCTGGCGACCTTGCAGGTCCTGTCAGAAGCGGCATGCACGAAATACATCGGAAGCTTGACGAAAGCCTGGGTGTCTATGTCGCTGGGGACCATATCAGTGCCGTTCCACTTGTTGACCTTGCCCTGGAACGCTTCAGTGATGTCATTCGCGAACTGGCCTTCGTATTTCTCCTCGACCATGTGGATCGGGACAATGGGGTCCATCGCGCAGCAGGGGATTGCGGCGGCGAACCTGTCGGGGAACTGCATCATGAATCTCATGGTGCATCCTCCACCGCTGGAGGCTCCGGCGCAGTAGAGCTTGCTGCCGTCAACTCTGCCGTCCTTTATGAGGGTGTCGATGAATGCCATCTGAAGGGCGTTGTTACGGTCAATGAGTTCGATCTTCTCCGGGAAAAGGGAAGCGCTGTAGGAGTAGTTGGGATTGGCGATCGCGAAAACGAGGGCGGCGCAGGGGATACCTTCAGTTGCGAGCGAGACAAGGCACCTGTTGGCTGTAGCCACGGTCATCATGTC
>DBWN01000104.1:3798-3944 GCA_002308935.1 Bacteroidales bacterium UBA1237
ACCATGAGGGGAACATTCTTAAGGTCGTTGCCCTTCTCGTCCTTGGGGATGTAGAGCATGTATTCGCGGGTGAGTCCGGCATAAGTGAAACTGCCCTTCTCGCAGTCATCGAGAATTGCAATGTGCCTTTCGGCCTCGACGTCGCC
>DBWN01000104.1:3958-4110 GCA_002308935.1 Bacteroidales bacterium UBA1237
TTCACGTTCAGAGCGGAATCCGCCGCACAGTGGAGCTCCCATGGGATGCGCCTGAAACGTTCACCGCTTTTTCCGTTTATGTTGAACGGCTTGGCTTCTATCCTGAGGACGTTCTTGTTCCGTTTCACAACTATCTTGTCATCCGTGTAGTC
>DBWN01000101.1 GCA_002308935.1 Bacteroidales bacterium UBA1237
GGCGGGAAATGCACTATCGAAATAGGGAACAGAGGTACAGAGGACCTGAAGATACTCGGTGTCGAAATACCCGACGGAGTAACTGCTGACATTCACTCCGGTACGACTGTGCCACCTGGAGGAAAGATGAAGCTGAAGGTGTCTTCAAAGACAAAAGGAACATTCTCCATCAGCCTTTTCACTAATGACCCCGTAAGACCATATAAAGAACTACGATTCATAACACAATGAGAAAGATTCTGTTTCTGATGATGCTCGCAGGAATTATGGCAGTTTCCTGCGGCCCGAAAACCAATTATGAGTACCCTTTCCAGAACCCGAAACTGCCGGTTGATGAAAGGGTTGAGAACCTGCTTTCGCTCCTCACTCCTGAGGAGAAAGTCGGCCTTATGATGAACAAGTCCGTCTCCGTTGACAGGCTGGGTATTCCCGCCTACAACTGGTGGAGTGAAGCATGCCACGGAATCGTGGCCTCCGACTATACAGTATATCCTCAGAACATCGGTCTTGCAGCCACTTTCGATGCAGAGCAGATGAGGCGGATCTACGAGACTGTGTCCGATGAGGCCAGGGCAAACTGGAACCGTTCCGAGAGAGAATGGAACGTAGGGGATGACGCACGATATTACCCCGCCAACCCGGAGCTTTCTTTCTGGTGTCCCAACGTCAATATCTTCAGGGACCCCCGTTGGGGACGTGGACAAGAGACATGCGGAGAAGATCCTTACCTTACCAGTGTCATGGGGCTGCAGACAGTTCTCGGAATGCAGGGTTATGACAACAAATACTTCAAGACACACGCCTGTGCCAAGCATTATGCAGTCCACAGCGGACCTGAACCCCTCCGGCACAGTATGGACGTATCAGTATCCATGAGAGACCTTTGGGAGACATATCTTCCCGCCTTCAAGACCCTTGTCATAGACGGCAACGTACAGGAAGTCATGTGCGCTTACCAAAGGTACGAGGGAGAGCCTTGCTGCACCAGCGACCGGCTCCTGATAGACATTCTCAGAGACAAATGGGGATATGACGGAATAATACTTACCGACTGCGATGCCGTAAACAACTTCTATACTAGGGGACAGCACGAGACTCATCCTGATGCTGAGCACGCTTCAGTGGACGCTGTCCTCAACGGAACCGACCTGGAGTGCGGCAGGTCCTTCCGCTCTCTGAAGGATGGTCTGAAGGACGGTCTGATCAGCGAAGCCGACATTGACAACGCCCTCCGTTATGTCCTTAAAGGACGTTTCGAGCTGGGGATGTTCGATCCTGATGAAATGTCTCCCTGGGCCGGTCTCAAACCGGAGGTGATAAGCAGTCCTGAACATCATGCCCTTGCTGTACAGGCGGCAAGAGAGTCAATGGTATTGCTCAAGAACAACGGGGTGCTTCCCCTCTCGCCCAACTACAAGAGGATAGCGGTCTTAGGCCCCAATGCCGATGACAGCGCACTGCTCAACGGAAACTATGGTGGAACCCCGACCAAGGAGCATACGCAGTCCCTTCTGGACGGAATCCGTAATGCGATGCCAGGAGTGGAGATCGTCTACAACAAGGCATGCGAACTGGTTGACGAGTACAACACTGTCCCCCATACCGGAGACTTCAACGACGGAAAGGGACTTCTCATAGAATTCTTCAACAACCGGAACCTTAAAGGTGAACCCGTTGTGAAAGAATACTACAAGGATGTGAATTTCAGCACTTTCGGAGGCTATGGCTTCGCAAATGGTGTTGATACTGACAATTTCTCCCTGCGTGCGACAGGCAAATGGACTTCTCCTTATACAGGCATCCTCAAATACTATATCTCCGGAGACAACGGTTATACCCTTACAGTCAACGGAAAGAAAGTGGAGCAGGTAAACGGGATGGCCGGGGGCTTCAGGCGCAGCCGCTTTGACGCTCCTCCTTTCAAGGAGATGAAGGTGGAGAAAGGAAAGACCTATGACATCTGTATCGACTATGTCAAGGGCGCCTCACCATTCGCAATGTTCTCAGCCCAATTCTGTGAACGCAACCTGGCGGACTTCGGAGCCCTTACTGCAGAACTCGGTGACGTTGATGCATACATCATGATCGGAGGAATTTCCGCTCAGCTTGAAGGCGAAGGCGGTGACAAGGCCGATATTGAACTCCCTAAAGTACAGCAGAAACTTCTTGCCGCTCTCCATGCTACAGGAAAGCCCGTCGTATATGTGAACTGCTCCGGTTCAGCCATTGGATTCGCAAGCGTGGACAACTACTATGATGGACTCATCCAGGCATGGTACGGAGGAGAAGGCGGTGCGGAAGCACTCGGAGACATACTCACCGGAAAAGTCAGCCCCTCCGGAAAACTTCCTGTCACCTTCTACGCGTCCACATCCCAGTTGCCGGACTTCATGGACTACAACATGGACGGAAGGACTTACAGGTACTTTGAAGGGAAGCCCCAGTATCCGTTCGGTTTTGGTCTCACATACACTTCGTTCGCTTATGGGGAAGGCAAACTCTCCGCTTCTTCAATCAAGGCCGGCAAGGGCGTAAAGGTGACCATTCCTGTCACCAACACCGGTAGTGTCAAGGGAGATGAGGTCGTGCAGGTTTATGTCAAGAGCCTCGATAATCCCGACGCCCCGATCAAGGGCCTCAAGGGATTCAAGAGGGTATCCCTGGAGCCCGGAGCCTCATCAAAGGTTTCAATACAGCTGGATCCCCAGGCCTTCGAGTACTATGACGGAGAAGACGGGCTCGCTGTCAAAACCGGTCATTACAAGATCCTTTACGGTTCTTCTTCTGCTGATGAAGACCTCAAGGCTCTTGACCTTGAAATCAAGGCTTGAAAAGTAACGAAGCAAACATAATTGGAGAGCCCGGGAACTTCCTTCTCTTATACAGAACTTCATCGGGCTCCTTCCCTGACTTTTGGACATCCGACAAGTTTCTTCAGACAAAAGTCAAGGATACTGCTGATAACAATAATCAATACCATGAAAAGAATTGCGTTAATATTTGCCGTTCTGCTGCTTGCATCATGTACCGCAGTCGAGAACAACCCTGTCCTGACCATTGAAGGCGGACAGATCCAAGGAGTGAAAACCGATATCCCCGGAGTGACTGTCTATCGCGGAATCCCTTATGCGGCTCCTCCCATTGGAGAACTCCGCTGGAAAGAGCCTCAGCCCGTCGTTCCTTGGGACGGCGTAAAGATTGCCGACACATTCGGACATCCCGGCTTCCAGACGGTGCATTACCCTGGAGGATACACGACCGAATGGGGATACGGAGAAGAATCACCGTTCAGTGAAGACTGTCTTTATCTGAATGTCTGGACCACCGCACCGGGGAAGACTGACGAGAAGCTTCCTGTTGCTTACTGGATCCATGGAGGCGGCTACCGTGAAGGCTGGGGTTCTGAGCCAGAGTTCGACGGTCAGGAATTTGCGGCAAAAGGATGTGTCCTTGTAAGCATCAACTACAGGCTCGGCATCTTCGGATTCCTTGCACATCCCGACCTCGCTGCGGAAAGCCCGCATTCCGTCTCCGGGAATTATGGAATTCTGGACCAGATCCAAGGTCTCAAATGGGTCCGAGAGAACATCGCCCAATTCGGTGGAGACCCCGACAACGTCACCATCTTCGGTCAGAGCGCTGGTGCCGGGAGTGTACGCACCCTTTGCGCTTCCCCTCTTGCAAAAGGATATTTCAACAAGGCGATTATCATGAGCGGAGGCGGCATGAGCACTAACACCCCTATCGGCTCCCTTCCTCTTGAGACCATCCAGAACAACAACAAGGAGATTCTTGACTGGGCTGGTCTGACCGACCTTCAGAAAATGCGTGCGGCGGGCACTGAGACTCTATACGCGCTTGCTGCGATTTATTCAGGTGCAACCGGAAAACCCGCAACAATAACAGGTGCTCCCATCATAGACAATTATGTGTCAACCTGTTCATTCGACAAAGCCGCTATTGACGGCACACTCGCAGATGTCCCCTACATGATCGGATTCACAAAGGACGATATGGGAGACATGTCTCCCGGCATCGGCGCATTCTGCCTGAACAGGGAGAAGGCCGGAAAACCCGCATATGCTTATCAGTTCGCTCGCCCTCTTCCTGATGACGGCAGCCAAAAGGACTACGTCCTCAAAGGAGCATTCCACTCTTCTGACCTTTGGTTCGTGTTCAAATCACTAAAGCACTGCTGGCGTCCTTGGACCAAGGGTGACTGGGACCTCTCTGAGAAGATGCTGACCGCATGGACCAACTTCGCCAAGTATAGCGACCCTAACGGTCCGAAGGGTGGGGCATGGAAGCCATGTAGTGAGAAGAATCCCAAGTTCATGGTGTTNNCCTTGGACCAAGGGTGACTGGGACCTTGCCGAGAAAGAAATCACCTATTGGAGCAATTTCGTAAAATACGGTAATCCCAATGGCCCTGAAGGAGGAGAATGGAGTCCCTTCACAGAGACAAACCAGAAGTTTATGATATTCAAACTTGACGAGAATGACAATGAGGCATCAAGTATGGGGGACCCCTTACCTGGAGAACGATTCACATGGCCTCCGGTAGCACCATCAAAATAAAATGATGTATCTATAGAAACATTGCTCGACATAGTCTAAGACAATCATTTGTGAGAAAAGGCAGCTGCCAAGCTGTCTTTTCTCATGTATTGTCAAGTCAGTCAGCTCTTGTTAAGGCGCCTCGGGAAGAAGAACTTTTGTGATTGATTATTGAATAGTTATCATTCTTACAGGCTAAAATACAAGCTTCATTAGAGAGTCACAACATCCGGATGATTGCTCCG
>DBWN01000038.1 GCA_002308935.1 Bacteroidales bacterium UBA1237
AACAAGTTCCAGATAGGATATTTCGAGCCGTTCATAGAAAGCCTGTTCTCAACGATGGACGGAACAGTGAGCGGAAAGGTGGACATCCAGGGTCCTACGAACAATCTTGACATACGTTCATCCGACCTCAACATTGACCAGGCGGACCTCAGGCTCGCGTTCACCAACGTCCTCTATAAAGCCAAGGGAGCTTTGGGCATTGACTCTGGAGGAGTCTATTTCACCGATGTTTCTCTCGCTGACACCGGCCGGGGAACAGGAAAGGTGACCGGAAAGATAGGATGGGATCACCTCAAGGACATGCTTCTTGGCCTCAGGGTCGACTTCAACGGAATGCAGGTACTGGACGCACCTGAAGGACACAATCCTTCGTTCTACGGAAAAGCATACGCAAACGGCTCTGCCGTCATTACCGGTCCTTTCAACGCCATCAACCTTGATATCACCGCCACTACAGTGGACAACGGAGAATTCCATTTGCCGCTGGGAGGCAAGGGTTCAGCCAAGATATCCGATCTTCTTATCTTCAAGCAGGAGGAGATTCCAGTGTATCTCGACCCTTACGAGGAGATGATGCTTACCGAAAGCAGCAAGTCCAAGAAATCCAATGACCTCCAGGTCAAACTGAGGGTGAACGTACACTCCGGAGTGGAAGCGCTGGTCGAAGTAGACAAGGACAGCGGAAACGTCCTTACCGGAAGAGGTACCGGCCGAATTGAACTTGACGTTCGTCCCGCCAAGGCGGTATTCGACTTGGGTGGAGCATATAACCTCCAGAGCGGAAACTACCATCTCGATGTCATGGGCATCGCCAAGAGGGATTTCCAGATACAGGACGGAAGTTCCATCCACTTCGGTGGAGACGTCATGGAAGCCGACCTCGACATCAACGGTATCTACAGGACGAAGGCAGCCATAGGGACACTGATTTCGGACACGACTTCTACAGCACGAAGGACAATCGACTGCGGAATCTCCATAACAGGCAAACTGAAGAACCCCATCGTGGAGTTCTCGCTCGAAGTCCCGGATATCGATCCTTCCACCCAGGCCAAGGTCTCCAGTGCCCTTTCCACCCAGGACCGAATCCAGAAGCAGTTCCTTGCTCTTCTGGTGACCGGAGCGTTCCTGCCTGACGAACTCGGTGGAGTCAACAATAACTTCGACATGATCGGAAACACCTTCTCCGAAATGATGGCGAGCCAACTGAGCGCGATACTCCAGGAGTTCAACATACCGGTTGATGTGGGGCTCGAGTACGGCGGGTCCGACCAGTTCGACGTTGCCCTTTCCACGGAACTCTTCGACAACAGGGTGATAGTGAACGGAACCTTCGGCAACAAGTACGGGAACACCACCGGAAGCAATGACGTCGTAGGTGACCTCGACATAGAAGTGAAACTGGACAGGAGCGGAGCCCTCCGTCTCAACCTCTTCTCCCACTCAGCTGACCAGTACACCCGCTATCTGGACAACTCCCAGAGGAACGGCGTGGGTATAACATACCAGAGGGAGTTCAACAACTTCAAGAGGTTCTTGTCCGACATGTTCACTTCCAAGAAGAAGAAAGCCCTTCGTGAAGAAAGCATGGCAGGACGGGATCCTTCGGATGAAAGGATGACAATGGAGATCCGCGAAGAAACTTCATCCGCTGAAGAAAGGGAGCTGACCAAGGAAGAAAAACGCAGATGGAAGGAACTGAGGAAGAACCGCAGGAAGGGTCAGCCTGCTGAAGAGGAACCACAGGAAAACATCCAAGAAGATGGACAGCAATAAGGAAAACAGAGGAAGGCTATTCCTCATCCCCTCACCCCTCGGGGATTATGACCCTTCGGAGGTCATTCCCTCTCCCGTGCTCGAAAAAGCACGGCAGATAAAGACTTTCGTGGTGGAGGAAGTGCGTACAGCGAGAAGATATCTTTCCGCTGCAGGCCTTAAAGGCCATATCCAGGAGCTGGAGTTCCATGAGCTGAACGAACACACCCCTGAGATTGATGTCGAGAAGATGAGGAGCCTGTTTGACGGGGGGAATGATGTCGGGCTCATTTCTGAAGCCGGACTTCCAGCCGTGGCAGATCCGGGAGCAGTCCTTGTGGCAAAATGCCATCTATGGGGAATAGAGGTAGTCCCCATGGTGGGTCCTTCTTCACTGATGCTCGCCCTCATGGGCTCCGGTCTCAACGGACAGAGCTTCTCATTCGTCGGTTATCTTCCCGCGAAGACCGACGAAAGGAGGAACGCCCTAAAGAATGTGGAGAAACGTTCCTCCAGCCTTCGGCAGACCATCCTTTTCATCGAGACTCCGTACAGGAACGACCAGATGCTCTCTGACATCCTTTCCGTATGTCAGGGAACGACAAGGCTCTGCATAGCGGCTGATCTCACGACTGATAACGCCTTCATACGCACCATGACGGTTTCCGCATGGAAAAAGGAAGTCCCTGTAATAGGCAAACGCCCATGCGTATTCCTAATTCTGGCAAGATAAGCACTTTACAACGATAAGATGAAAATCGCCCTTCTCACACTCGGATGCAAGCTCAACTTTGCGGAGACCTCCACCTACCAGAGGGGGTTCGTCGCCCATGGACTTGAGGTTGTCCCCTGGAACGAGAAGGCTGATGTTTACCTTGTCAACACCTGTTCCGTTACCCAGCACTCGGACAACAAGTGCAGGAACATAATCCGGAAGTGCCATAGGGTCTCTCCCGATGCCGTGATTGTCGTTACCGGATGCTACGCTGAACTCCGCGGCGAGGAAGTGAAAGCGATAGAAGGAGTCAAGCTTGTATTCGGAGCGAAGGAGAAAAGCCGTGTCGTACCCGATACCATGGCTTATCTGAAGGGCGAGAATCCCGTCCATGAAGACAACTTTCCAAAAGCGTCAATGCCTGAAAGGTACCGTGGAATCTCCTCCACGATCATGGCGGCTCACTCCCAAGGTGACCGGACAAGGTCATTCCTTAAAGTGCAGGACGGATGCAACAACTTCTGCGCTTACTGCACAGTCCCCTTCGCCAGGGGCGAGAGCAGGAACATCCCGATTGCTTCCCTTGTTGAACAAGCCCACGAAATAGCTGCTTCAGGTACCAAAGAGATTGTACTCACAGGAGTGAACACCGGAGACTTCGGAAAGACTACGGGAGAAAGTTTCCTTGACCTACTCAAAGCCCTCAATGAAGTGGATGGAATAGAAAGGTACAGGATTTCTTCAATAGAGCCGAATCTCATCACTGACCCGATAATAGAGTGGATCGCATCCGGAACCAAGTTCATGCCCCACTTCCATATACCGCTTCAGGTAGGAAGCGACCTTCTGCTGAAAAAAGTCGGCAGGAGATACACCACTGAAGAATTCGCCCGGAGGAT
>DBWN01000202.1:0-3231 GCA_002308935.1 Bacteroidales bacterium UBA1237
TGGACTGCAGAAGCTTCCTTGATGAAGGAGTGCTTCCCTCCCGCCACTCCAAGGGCTTTCCGTACCGTCTCGTGGGCTTCTTCCATGCTCTTGGGCTTTTGTGAGAGCGCTTCTTTCTTGGCGTTCTCCCACTGTTCTCCTTCCGCGAAAAGACCTTTCCGGTCCATAAGGCGTACAGCCCTTTCGACGTATCCCCTTTCCTTGGTGTGACGACTGGTCAGGGCGGCGATCCCAAGGGAGAGGATCACCAGCAGTATGAGTCCGCGTAAGGTGTTCTGGTTCATGGCTATGAGTTATTATGCAGTGATGTCCAGGAGTCCATTCCTTTCATTTTGGCATATAGAGTGACTCCAAGGGAGCATAGTGTAAAGAGAGCGCCGACAGCGCACACCCCGCTCCATCCTCCTATGTTCCATCCCTGTCCGGAGATGAAGGATCCCAGGCTCCCGCCGAGAAACAGGGTCGTCATGAATATGGTATTGACCCTGTTGGATGCTTCAGGAATCTGGGCGAGGCTTCCGCTCTGGTTGCTCAGCTGGAGGCACTGCGCTCCGATGTCACAAAGAATTATCGCTGCAACTAGGCCTGCATACGAATATCCGAAGAAGAACGCTGTAGCCCAGCCAAGAAGCTGAATCAAGGCTCCGATTACGCTCATCCTCGGGATTCCGACCTTCGGGATTATCCTTCCTACTCCGCTTACCGCCACTGCGCCTGCGATGCCGCAAAGGCCAAGCAGACCCACTTTCTCGCTTCCGGCATAAAAAGGATCCCCTGCCAGATGGAAAGCCATGCAGGACCAAATGGAGAGCATGCTGCCGAAGCATAAACCGGCTCTAAGGGAGTATACTCTTATCTTCGGATTGCCCCTGAATATCCCCCATACTGTCTTCATGAGGGAAGAGAACTTGCCTTTGAAAGTCGGTTCCATGCCCGGCATGAAAAGAAGGGAGATCGCAAGACAGAGGATCATGAGGGCGGCTGCGATGAGGAACATCGACCTCCATCCGAGAGAACTGCCTACGTATCCGCTGAGAACTCTCGCGCTCAATATCCCGACCATTATGCCGGAGGCCACGTAACCCATGTTCCTGGACTTGTGCTCGGGACGGGAGAACCTGGAAGCGACGGGAAGGAACAGTTGAGGGGTGATGGAACATATACCCAAAGTGAGGGAGGCCGCCCACACCGTCGCGGCATTACGGGCGAATGCTATGATAAGCGCCGAAATGCCAGCCACAACCATCGTGGAGACCATTATCTTGCGTGAAGGGACCATGTCCGCCACCGGAATTACGAAAAGAAGCCCGAGAGCGTATCCGGCCTGCGTTATGACAGTGATGAGGTTCGCCTGGACCTGGGTTATCCCGAGGTCACTGCGGATCATCTCAAGAAGAGGCTGGTTGTAGTAGAGATTGGCGACTGTGAGCGCGGAAAGTGCGGCCATCATGAAGATGACACCGGATGGTATTCCTTTGTCAGCTGTGAGCTTTCTTTCCGTCATCGGTCATGACTGTATCTTACAGAAAAAGGGTCATTTGACCCTCTCTGTATTGTCGCCTTCAATCTTGACGAAGAATGATTCCGGGAACTTGGCCTTTATCTCTTTGTTCAGTTTCCTGGCTTCGGAGATGTCGGAGGATGTCCCGATCACGTATTTGTAGAGTTTTCCGGTCCAGACGGCAGTCGGAGCGTAACCCTTGAAGAACTTGTCGGAAGACTCCATCTTCTTGCCGGAAGCGAGAACCTGGGTGCCGTAGAGCACTCCGTCCGCAGGAGCCGCGGCTGCGGCGCTTGACTCCGTCTTGGGCTGTTCTTGGGCGGAGGTGGTCTTCGGGGCTGAAGAGGTGACGTTCATAGAAGCGTCATACCTTTTCTTGAACTCCACGAATCCCTTGAAAATCCCTTCGGCGATCTTGCCTCTTCCTGAATCAGAACGCATCGCGGTGAGGTCGGATGTGTTGGTCATGAACCCGCACTCGATGAGGACTGCCGGCATCGTTGTGCGCCATAGCACGAGGAAAGGATCCTGCGAGATTCCGCGGCTCTTGGTAATGGAGCCGTATTTCTTGAGGTTCGTGTTCACGCAGTCGGCGAACTCGAGGCTCTGCTCAAGGTTGGCGTTCTGCATGAGGCTGAAAAGGATCAAGGACTGGGGATCATTGGGGTCATAGTCCTGATACGTAGTGGAATAGTCCTCCTCAAGGGTGATCACCGAGTTCTCCCTTTTCGCGAGTTCCAGATTGTTCTGGAAAAGGTCACGGTTCTTGTCCCTGGACTGTCCGAGGGCGTGGATCGAGAATCCACTGGCGGAAGTGTTCGCCGCCGAATTGATATGTATCGAAATGAAGAGGTCCGCCCCTCCCTTGTTCGCGATGTTGGCCCTCTCGGCGAGAGCTATGAAGGTGTCGTCCGAACGGGTCATTATGACCTTCACATCAGGATATGCGGCCTTTATCTTGTCGCGGAGTTTGGTGGCTATGGAAAGAGCCAGAGCCTTCTCCTGGGTCTTCTTGTCCTTGCTTATGCAACCGGGGTCATGCCCGCCGTGACCGGCATCTATGCAGACGGTCTTAAGACCCAGCGTGTTCGCGGGAGCGCCCGAGGGAGTCCCTTCCGCCGCATGAAGTGCGAAGGGAAGGATCACAACCGCCAAAACGGCGAGGACTGCCGTAGGCAGAGCCTTTCTGATGTTTTGCGAAATTTTCAAAATGGTCTTATATTTGCACTTTGCAAAAATAGTAAAAAAAACTGATTGTAAGTTTTCCTCAGGAGAAGTAGGATGCTTTCACGCATTTTCGATATAAAACACACTTCAAAAGGCCTCGGAAAAAGGGGCGGCAATTCTCCAGGGAGGTCCCCCTTTAAGGGACGTTCTCTGGTGAATCTTCCGTTCATACTGATGGCCTCCGTGTTCCTTCTCCTCTCCTTCTCTTCCATAGCCCAGGACAACCGCCGCACTCGACGCGGAAGGACCACTTTCAACCAGTCCGTCGAGTTCAAGAGGGATTCAGTGGTTATGACCGATTCCCTGCGTGCCGTGAGGGATTCCATACACAGGGCTGACTCCCTTTTCAGGATAGACTCTCTGGCTCTCCAGAAACAGAGTTCACTTGACGCTCCCGCTTTCACTGGTGCGACCGATTCCCTGCGCCAGGTCTTCTCGGACGGCAAGAGGATGATCTACTACTACGGCGATGTTGAAGTCACTTACGGCAACGTCAAGCTCAC
>DBWN01000202.1:3330-7149 GCA_002308935.1 Bacteroidales bacterium UBA1237
GAGCTCCGGTACAACTTCAATTCCCGTAAGGCCAAGATCACCAACATGATAACCCAGCAGGACGAGGGACTCCTGCACGGCAAGGACATAAAGATGATGCCTGACCGCTCGATCAATATCCAGAGGGGCCAGTACACCGTCTGCGACCTTGAAGACCCGCACTACTTCCTGCACCTGACGGTGGCGAAAAGGACCAAGGACGGCAAGATCGTCTTCGGCCCCACGTGGCCGGTCATTGAAGGCGTCCCGGCATTCCCGGTCGTGCTCCCGTTCGGATTCGTGCCGAAAAGACCATCCAGGGCGACAGGACTTCTGATGCCCACGTTCGGTGAGGAGAACGCCCGAGGATTCTATCTGCGTGACCTCGGAATGTATTTCGTGCTGGGAGACCATTTCGACCTGTCGCTCACCGGTGACATCTACACCCTTGGATCATGGAGCATCGACGTCAACTCCAGGTACAAGGTGAACTACAAGTTCAACGGAAACTTCGCTCTCGTATATTCCAACGACCAGAAAGGAGAAAGGGGAAGTACGGACTTCTTCCAGAGCCGCAACTTCTCGGTTAGGTGGTCTCATTCACAGGACAGCAAGGCCCGTCCCGGAACCACTTTCTCGGCATCGGTGAACTTCTCCAGCCCTTCGAACAACAAGTACAATTCAAGGAACGTGAACGAAGCCCTGCAGAACCAGGCGTCTTCATCCATATCGTACGCGAAGAACTGGAACGGGAAGTTCAACCTTTCGATGAACCTCCTGCACAGCCAGAACTCCCGTGACTCTTCTTACGCATTCACTCTCCCTAACATCACTTTCTCCGTTTCAAGGTTCTATCCCTTCAAGCAGAAGAACAGGGTCGGAAAGGAGAAGTTCTACGAGAAGTTCTCCCTGGCTTACAACACTTCCATCCAGAACAAGATCAACTTCAAAGCGAAAGAGTTCATGCAGGAAGGCTTCCTGGACAAGTTCCAGAACGGAATGCAGCACTCCTTCCAGATCGGTCTCCCGAACTTCACCCTGGCGAAGTATCTGAACTTCACCCCGTCCATAAGCTACGGAATGAACTGGTTCTTCAAGAAGGCTGACTACTACTATGATGAGGAACTCAAGCGTCCCGTCCAGGAGCAGGCCAAGCAGTTCAGTACCCTTGGAATCACCCAGACATATTCCGGAGGAATCTCGATGAGCACCCGACTGTATGGTATGTTCAATTTCGGAAAGGCTCACAAGATCCAGGCGATACGCCATGTGGTCTCCCCTTCCGTTTCGATGTCCTTCTCTCCTGAGAAAGGCACCAGGGCGAACGGATGGAGGACCCTTGAGTACGTGAATTCACAGGGAGAGACCGTCCATTACGACTATAACATCTACGCCGGGCAGCTGAACTCCCCTCCCGGAAAGGGCAAGAGCGCAACCGCTTCCATCACCATCGGAAACAACCTCGAGGCTAAGGTCCGTGACATGAGGGACACTACCGGAAAGGGTGTGAAGAAAGTGAAGCTCATCGACCAGCTGAGCATCAATACCGGATACAATTTCCTTGCTGACTCCCTGAGGATGAGCAACGTCGGAATGTCGATGTCCACTTCAATCTTCGGCAAGCTCGGAATCAGCGGAAACGCCAACTTCAGCCCTTACGCCATCGACTACAGGGGAAGGGAATACAACAAGTTCAATTTCCAGAAGGAAGGCCTCGGGCATCTTCTTAGGCTTACCGCCGCCAGCTTCTCCATGTCCTATACCCTTTCAGGAAAGGGCACGATAAACGGTAACGACGGCTCCAAGGCCGCAGCCCAGCAAGGGGACACGGGAGGGTCCCAGAACACCGCTGAATACTACAGGAGGGTGTACTATCACCCGATTACTGGAGAATACATCCCGGGAGGATGGCTGTATTACACCAATCCCAACGTGCCCTGGTCCATCAGCTTCAGCTATTCTTTCTCTTACCGGAAATCCTACCAGTACACCAACAGCCAGCTGATAAAGAACAACCAGTTCACCCAGACACTGGGCCTTAACGGCAACATAAAGCTCACACCGAAGATGAACATAAGCGCCACTTCGGGTATCGACCTCATGGCGATGAAGATAACGACTACCCAGCTCTCCTTCTCGTATGACCTGCACTGCTTCAATATAGCGGTCTCCTGGGTGCCGACCGGAACATGGCAGTCATGGAGTTTCAGGATTGCGGCGAACGCCTCCGCGCTTTCGGACCTTCTGAAACTGAAGAAGAACTCCAGCTACTGGGACAATTTCTAGGACGATATTTCATTTTATACTTAAAGGACGGATTCAATTGGATCCGTCTTTTTGCATATATGCGATGTGGCGGCATTGTTGCATATTCAGAATATTATCCATATATTTGCATTGATAATGATGTTGCGGACCTTTCAGGGGGCATCTCGATTGTCTCCACCCGCAATTCCTCCTACAAAATCACTTTTGAATTTCATTAACGGCAACCCTCACACTGGGTTCGCGAAACGTAAAACTACATATGGCATATAAATTAGATGAGCTGAATGCCATGTCCGACGAGCAGATAAGACGCACCGCGGACGAATTCGGCGTGAAGTATTCAAAGAAAACCTCCAACGAAGACCTTTCTTACCTCATCCTTGACGCACAGGCAAACAAGATAGCTTCAGAGACTCCTGAACCTCCGAAGAAGAAACGCGGACGTCCCAAGAAGGAAGCCGCTCCCGCTGAGGAGAAGAAGTCAGAAGACTCCCCTGAAACCAAGCCGGAACCCAAACCCAAGAAGAAAGCAAAGGCGGCCGAGAAACCCGCCCCGGCTCCTGAAGCTCAGCCTGCAGAGGCGGCTGCTCCCGCAGAGCCCCAGCCCAAATCCGGAAGGAAGAGGACCAAAAAGACTGCTGACCCCATCGAAGCGGCGATCGCCGTACCTTACGAGCCTGAAGCGCTGCCCGTGGAAAATCCCGCTCAGCCTCAGCCCAAACAGCCCCGTCCCAGGATGAACAAACAGCAGCCTGCCGCAGAGCCGGTACTGCTGAACCAGGGTCCCAAACCTGCACAGCAGCAGCCCCAGAGACCTCAGCAGCAGTTCAGCCAGAACGCTCCCATACCTCCGTCTGCCATCGGTTCGGTACAGATGCCCGCAGTGCCTCAGTATCCCCAGCAGAACGCTCCTTCACAGCCCCAGCAGCCCCCGAGGCCTCAGGGACAGCAGAACCAGCAGCAGAGAGGAGACTACCAGAGGTTCCCTCAGCAGAACCAGGGGAAGAACTTCCAGCCAAAAGTCGAGTTCGAGAAGACTGTTGAAGCGACAGGTGTCCTTGAGATCATGCCCGACGGATACGGCTTCCTCCGTTCTTCCGACTACAACTACCTCAACTCCCCCGATGACATCTACGTTTCCCAGCAGCAGATAAAGTCCAACGCCCTGAAGACCGGTGACACCGTGACCGGTGATATCCGTCCTCCCAGAGAAGGCGACAAGTATTTCCCGCTGGTGAACATCAAGTTCATAAACGGCCGCACCCCTGAATTCATACGTGACAGGGTTCCTTTCGATTTCCTGACTCCCCTCTTCCCTGACCAGAAGTTCAATCTTCTCGGACACGGGCACGAGAAGGACGTTTCCTGCAGGATCGTGGACATGTTCACACCTATCGGCAAAGGCCAGAGGGGACTTATCGTCTCCCAGCCAAAGACCGGTAAGACCATGCTCCTCAAGTCCATCGCAAACGCTATCGCTGACAATCATCCCGAGGTATATGAGATCGTCCTTCTTATAGACGAGCGTCCTGAGGAGGTCACCGACATGAGCCGCAGCGTGAAAGCCGAAGT
>DBWN01000062.1:0-2907 GCA_002308935.1 Bacteroidales bacterium UBA1237
ACGGCTTTCCCTTCGCAGTCAAGGACAGTATCCACACCAGGATTGAAGTCAAGCCTTCCGGACACTGCAACAGCTGCGACCATTTCCGGAGAAGCCACGAACGCGTAAGTCTTCGGATTGGAATCGGCCCTTGACCGGAAGTTCCTGTTGAAAGATGTCACAATGGAGTTCGGAGTCATCTGTGAAGGATCGGAATACCTTGACCACTGACCGATGCATGCTCCGCATGCGCATGTCATGACCTTCGCTCCGGCTTTCCTGAAGACGTCCATAATGCCGTCCGCTTCGCACACTGAAAGAATCTGCTCCGAACCCGGGTTAACAAGAAGTTGCGTCCTTATGGGGATATTCTTTCCGAGAGCCTGGGAAAGGACTGACGCGGCACGGCTGAGGTCCTCATAACTTGAATTCGTGCAGGAACCGATCAGGCAGGCGCTTACCTCAGAGGGGATTTCCCCGCCCTCAAGGAACTCCTTCATTGATGAGACACCATGTCCGGCATCAGGAGTGAAGGGACCGTTCAGATGCGGCTCAATTTCACTGAGGTTGATTTCGACTACCTCATCATAGTATGAAGAAGGTGAAAGATAGACTTCGTCATCAGCTCTGAGATATCCCGAAAGCGAATCACAAAGATCCGCAACGGCTGCTCTTGCAGTTTTACGGAGATACTCTCCTGTATTCGCATCATAAGGGAATATCGAGAAGGTGGCTCCAAGTTCAGCGCCCATGTTGCAGATAGTAGCCCTACCTGTAGCGCTTAAGGAAGTCACGCCCTCACCGAAGTATTCGAATATCTTGTTGGTACCGCCTTTCACCGTCAGCTTCTCAAGGATGGTAAGGATCACATCTTTGGGAGAAGCCCATCCGGAAAGCTTGCCGCAAAGTTTGACTCCGACTATTTTGGGGACCTTGAGTTCCCATGGCTGTGCGGTAAGGACATCCACGGCATCCGCTCCGCCCACTCCGATCGCCGCCATGCCGAGTCCTCCGGCATTCGGCGTGTGGGAATCCGTACCGATCATCATTCCGCCAGGAAGGGCATAGTTCTCAAGCACGATCTGATGGATGATACCTTCACCGGGACCCCAGAAGTCGATACCGTATTTCAGGGAAACGTCACGAAGGAAGGAGTAGATTTCCCCGTTGACCTCTTTAGCCGAAGGCAGATCCTTTTCAATCCCGTCCTTCGCCACAATAAGATGGTCACAATGGACGGAAGCGGGCACGGCCACATTCCCTTTCCCTGCGTTGAGGAACTGCAGAAGAGCCATCTGCGCAGTCGCATCCTGCATCGCAACCCTGTCAGGAGAGAAGTTCATATATGAAGCTCCCCTTTCGATCCTTCCGGAAAGATCCTTCTTGTCATATACATGCGCGAAAAGAACCTTCTCCCCGAAAGTAAGAGGACGTGCAAACACATCCGATGCTTCATTCACCTTTGAAACGTAATCCCTGTAGAACTTGTCAAAAGAATCCATGCGCAGATAGTATTTTGGCCGAAGCCTTGTCACGGGCCCAAGACTGGAATGCGCTTCGGACAGAAGATCCCGGAAGCACCCTCGTACAGCCCTCTGCGATAAAGGTATGGAATGAGGATTTAAAAAACAAAACCTTATTCGTTTTAGTTCAATTATATCGTTTTAGAGGGCTGAGACAGTGTTGAAAACGGATTCAAGAAATGGAAAATGAGCCACTTGGGCCGTATAAGACAAGTCTGCAGGAACCGACATTGCTGATGTCAATTCCTGCAGCTGATCATATAGGCAAAAAGCCCTGAGAAAAAAAAGTCCCCTATCAGATTTCCACCTTGTATGACCCGGCGGTGTAATCCTTGGATTCCCTCTCTCCGGGAAGAGTCACCGTTGCAGTGGCGCCCTCAGGAATCGAGAACTCCCATATCCATTTGTCCCCTTCATACTTCCAGGAACTTGAAATGGTTCCGGCCGCGGACTCATACTTCGCATCAAGATGTCCTAGCCTCTTGTCGGGGACGGGGTTCATGATGATATGACGGAATCCGGGATCAGCAGGATCCGCCGCTATTCCCGCAGCGGTTTCCCAAAGCCACTGGCAGACACACCCGTAAGCATAGTGGTTGAAACTGTTCATTCCGCGAGGGCCCATTCCGTACTCTATCATGTAACTGTTCCAGCGCTCCCATATTGTGGTAGCTCCGTTGTCGATCGAATAAAGCCAGCTCGGATTCTTCCTCTGGAAAAGAAGCTCGTATGCGACGTCCGTCATTCCGTTTTCTGAAAGCACTTGCATAAGGATGGATGTCCCCAGGAATCCTGTCTGCAAACAATTGCCGTGCTCGGTGAAGTTGTCCCTCAACCTTTTCAGCATGGAATCTTTCGCTTTGCCTTCGACAAGATTGTTCTTCAGAGCAAAAAGGGCAGGCGTCTGCATAGTGTTGAGTATCCTCGTTTTGAACGTTCCGTCAGGGTTGAGGAATTTGCTCTTGAGATAAGCTTTCGCTTCATCAACCATCCTTGAATACTTACCGGTATCCTTCCCCGCCGCTTTGGCCATATCCAGCATCATTCCGGCATCGATCGCCCAATAAGAAGCACCAAGGTAGTTCCAATAAGAAACGGCATCCTTCAGAGGAGCTCTTCTTCCGGAAGCGTCCGTGGTGAAAGCTCCGCCTCCGCAACTCTCCAGCGGTTCATAGCTGAGCCAGTCCGCCCATTGGTAGTTGCCGTTCTCCTTGCTCAAAGCATTATGGTCATACTTCGTATCGTTCACATGGTCCATGAACTTCTCCATTGACGCCCAGTTCTCATCGATGATCGACTTGTCTCCGAACTGCTTCCATACTGTCCATGGGACGATCACACCTGCATCAGCCCAACCTAGCCTCATCATATTGTCCGGCGTAGCACCATACTGTGCTTGGGGAGC
>DBWN01000062.1:2961-3539 GCA_002308935.1 Bacteroidales bacterium UBA1237
AAGAACGAACCGGTCTCCGTGAAGACCTGAGTATCAGCGGTCCATCCAAGGCGCTCATTTCGCTGAGGACAATCCGTAGGAACCGAGAGATAATTGGACCGCTGTCCCCAAAGAGTGTTGGAAATGAGTCTGTTCACAAGTTCATTTCCGGTGGAAATCGTTCCGGTTTCGAGATTCTCGGCGATTGAGGAAACAGGAATTGACTCTATTTTCTTTATTGTGACGTCACCAGTTGCCGTTATTGAGACCAGCCTATAACCGAAGAAAGTGCAGTGGGGATAATACTCCTCATCTGAGCCTTTCCCGGCGAAGGTGTATACCAGTCTCATCCCCTGATCAGGAATACGCAGATTGAGGCGGTGAGTGCTGCCTTCCGGTCCGTCCATCCCCCTGCTCTTGGCTCCGTTCCCGTCATTGAGAAGTTCAGACGGAAGACACGTAAGGATTGTACCCTCGGCTGCCCTGAAGACGAAAGAAGGGACAGCGGCGGCATTCTGGCCGAAGTCGACGACAAGCGTCTCTCCTTGATGAAGGGTGATTTCCTCTCCAGACTTATTTAACATTCGCAAGTAAACATT
>DBWN01000238.1:0-480 GCA_002308935.1 Bacteroidales bacterium UBA1237
AACGTCAAGGCGATAAGGAGACTGATTCCGGACAAGGAAAAGTCCATTTCATCCCCTGAAAGAAAAAAGAATGCAATCAAACCGACTGAAGGTATTCCAAGCGATGAAAAGTAGAATCATTCTTCTTATTACACTCCTTTTCCTCCATCTTTCTATCCGCCTTTCAGCTGCGGAGCCGGAAAGGACATGCAGTTTCGCCGAAAAGGACGGCCTGGAGCTCAAATTGGATTTCTATCCTGCGGCCCAAGGCAGCCAGACCCAGATTGACGGAAAGACCAAGCCCGCCATCATTTTCGTGTTCGGAGGAGGTTTCATCATGGGAGAAAGGGACAATGACTTGTACAAAAGGTGGTTCTCCGTACTGAATGAAGAAGGATATCCAACCTTTTCGATAGACTACCGTCTGGGAATGAAGGATGTCCATGAAAAAGGCATTGCACAGGCCAAAGCATTCAACAAAGCCGTCGACATGGCAGTCGA
>DBWN01000238.1:657-5878 GCA_002308935.1 Bacteroidales bacterium UBA1237
CTGACAAACACCGGAAAGATAACCTACCGGAAGGATCCGGCCCCTACCCTGATGTTCCACGGAATCGATGACAGGCTCGTTAACTACAAAGGGCTCACGATCTTCAACTGGAGATTCTGGGGAACTCACAAGATGACTTCACTGTTCCGCAAGAACAATTACGTGTACAACACTTACAGGTTCGTCGGAGACGGACACGATATCGCGGCAAGCATGATGGAGACCATCCCTGAGCAGATCCGATTCCTTGAAGCGGATGTCACCCTGGGTATCCGAAGGATATTGGACAATACTGTGGAAGACCCTTCCATTCCCGAATTCGGGTTCGATTTGAGCAGATCTGATCTTTATTGATTTTACAGACAATACCTTAAAAAGACTGATGGCCGGAAAATCCGGCCATCAATCGTATTGTCTTGTTCCACTATCAGTCTTCTGTAAGTTTCTGCAGAGCGAGCTCCACAAGCCCTCTCACCTGAGGCTTATAGTCGGGATTGCTGTTCTGAAGGTACCTGTTGGCGATTGCGCAGCATACTGTTCCGGCTTCATGTCCCAGATGTTTGGACATACCAGCGACAGCGGATGACTCCATTTCGAAGTTGGTTATCCTGTAGTCGCCGAAGCGGTATGACTCGAACTTCTCCAGCATGTCAGGCATGGCGAGAGGAAGACGAAGGACTCTTCCCTGAGGACCGTAGAATCCGCAAGCCGAGATGGTCACACCCTTCACGGTGCACCCTTCGAACTTGTCGATGAGCTTCTGGCTTGCCTTGACGAAATAGGGAGCAGGGAGATGTCTGTCCCAACCGACATGCTCAACGAAAGCCTTTTCCATGTCAAGCTCAGAGATATTGTCCCTGTCCGCGTACCAGTTCAGAAGTCCGTCGCATCCTACTGAGATGTGTGAGAAGATATATGAACCGAGGGGGATGTCTGGTTGGATTGCACCCGTAGTACCGATACGAAGGATTGTAAGAGTCCTGTGCTCGGGTTTCACTTCACGGGTCGCGAAATCCACGTTGGCCAGAGCGTCCAGTTCAGTCATGACGATATCGATATTGTCGGTACCGATTCCTGTGGAAAGGACTGTCACTCTCTTGCCGTTATACTTTCCGGTCACTGAGACGAACTCACGGGAAGCATGACGGAACTCGATGTCAGAGAGGAATTCCGCTACCATGTCCACTCTTCCGGGATCTCCTACAAGGATCACATTGTCGGCGAGTTCCTCGGGTTTCAGATGAATATGGAATACGGATCCGTCAGCATTGATGATAAGTTCTGATTCTGCTATTCTCATATTGCTGTCAGTTTTAGTGTTTCAAAATGCAAAAGGCGGGGAAATCAAACCTCTCCCCACCGATAGCAAATATGATGAAAAAAAACATGAATTGCAATAATTGCCTCCGGGCTGGGGGATAGTGGCGGATTTTTCACTACTTTTGCATCCGGAAGAGCCCTGAAGGGGCTTTATGCAAACGAAAAAGACAATTATTATGTGGCAAAGAGCACAGACACTTTACCTTGCGATTTCGACAATCCTCATAGGGCTCATGTTCTTCATGGCCAAAGCGGCAGTATACGGTGCTGACGGGAGCGTTGTGGAGGAGTTCAAGTTCACCACCTATGTCCCCTATCTCATTCTCATCATCATCGTCACATTGTTGAATATCCTCGCCCTCACCACATGGAATTTCAGAGTGTTCCAGATGAGGACAGCCACCCTTGCGGCGCTCATTACGGTGGCGCTCCAAGCATGGATACTGGTGGACTTCATCAGCACCCATGACACCATGGTATTCAAGGTGGCGGCCATTTTCCCGCTGATAGCGATAATATTCGATGTCCTTGCGATAAGGGGGATCTTCGCGGATCAGATGCTGGTCGAAAGCGCTTACCATCTCCGCAAATCCAGGAGTGAAAGGAGGAAATAGTTCCCTTTGAGGACCCTAAGAAAAAGTGAAGGCGGCATCGGAAACACACTTTCCTTTGCCGCTTTTCCGTTGCTCCTGTCCGCTCTTGGACTTGAGCAAAAGTCATTTGGTGTTGAACCTCTTCAGGACGTTCTCCGAATAAGTCTTGGTGATGGGTATCGGAGGAATGGCATCGTTCTCAAGATCCAGTTCATATCCGTCCTTCTCTTTCCGGAGCACCTTGACCTTCTCCATATTGACAATGTACTTCCTGTGGCAGCGCACAAGGCTGCTTCCGCTGAAACTCTCTTCAATAGTCTTGAGCCTGCAACGCAGCATATACTTGGTAAGGTCTCCTTTACTGTCAGTGTACCAAACGATGACATAGTTGTCGTCTGACTCGATATAATAGAGGTTCGTCAGGCTCACCGCAAGCTTAAGCACTCCGCTGTTGTCGAAAAGGGTTATCTTCTGCTCGTCATTGGGAGATACCGGCTTGTCGGAAACGACGCTCTTGTAGTTCATAAGGCGGATAGTTTTGTTCTTGTCAATGATGGCGAAGAACATGCCCGCTATGATATAAGGGATCACCAAGGACACAAAGCAGTAGACCAATGCATCCAGATATATTTTAGCGAAGGAAGGATCGTCAAGATGGATTATCCCCAAAGAATCCCCTTGTATCGAGAATATCGTGTAAAGAAGGCATATGACCAGAACTTCGACAAGATTCCATGCCACATATTGGAAATACGACATCTCGAACATGTACCTTGTGGAGTACATTATCCTCTTGCTGAAAATGACGGTCAGAAGGCCGATAATGTAGAACAGGGCTGTGAAGGCGAAAGCCTGAGAGGCTCCTAATTCAAACCACGCGTTATGTGAAAAAGGGATACTGACCAACATGAACACAAGAGAGAAGAACGCCGTAAAAGTAACGGTCGCTATGAGCTGGTATTTCGCCCTGAAATATGCCGGCAACTTCTGGTTCATGGTCTTTGAATAGCCCTTCATAAGGGTTTCGTCAGAATACAAAGGTAACATTTTTCCCATGAATTTCTCTTCATATAGAAGAATTTCACCCCAAATGAGGACAAATCACCCACAAAAACCGCCAGAAATAACACTTTCGGAAACTTCGCCACAAATATTTTTTGTTTACGCGCGTAGGCTGTATCTTCGCAGCCGAAATTGAAGAAAACCCACCTGCCTAAAGGCAAAACAGAGGGGTCCATAATATCAAAAAACTACTGAAATGAAGATTTTAGGAACAGGCAGCGCAATCCCGACCAAGGTGGTCACCAATCAGATGCTCTCGGAGTTTCTGGACACTTCCGAAGAGTGGATCGTGCCACGTACAGGCATCCATTCCCGCCACGTGATCTCAAGCGAGAATCTTGAAGACTTCGGAGTGAAAGCCGCCCTCAACGCCCTTGAAATGTCTGGGCTCGGAGTGGAGGACATCGATTACTTCATCTGCTCGAACGTGGTGAACGAGTACGTGACCCCGAGCATGAGCTGCATCATCGCATCGAAGATCGGTCTCACTTGCCCCTGCGTCGACATCAACTGCGCCTGCCCCGGATTCATATATGCACTTGACATCGCCGAGTCAAGATATCTTGCCGGCAAATCCAAGAACATTCTCATCGTCTGCGTCGAGGAACCCACCAGAATGTGCTCCTGGGAAGACAGGTCCACATGCGTCCTGTTCGGAGACGGTGCCGGTGCCGTCGTCCTTGGTGAAGGCGACAATATCAAAGGCATCGAGCTTCACTCCCAACCCGACCCGAACAAGATCTGGGAGACCCGTACTCTTGAGCCCACACCATACATCACCAAGGAAGAGCACAGCACTCCTATGCAGATGAGGGGAAGAGAAGTCTTCAAGTTCGCCGTCAACGCCTCAACCCGTGACGTGGAATCCCTCCTTTCGACAATCGGAATGAAGAAAGAGGAAGTCGGTTACTACATGGTCCATCAGGCCAACAAGAGGATCATCGATGCCATCAAGCAGTACCTCGGAGAAAGCGATGAGAAATTCCCGACCAACATCGAGGACCACGGAAACTCTTCATCCGCCTCTTGCCCCATACTCCTTGACGAATGCAACCGTCGTGGACTGTTCAAGAAAGGTGACATACTTGTATTCAGCGCCTTCGGTGCCGGATTGCTTTCAGGTGTCGCAGTCCTCGAATGGTAATTCAGTCCATATCAATAATTTTTAGTATATTTGCAAATTGATTTGCCGGCACTTTCCGACCGGCGCCACATATATCAGACAACCCGAATAATATGAGCGATATCAAACGTGTAGTTGTAACCGGAATGGGAGTGATCTCATCGGTTGGCAACAATGTCGAGACCTTTTGGCAGAACCTTATCAACGGTGTCTGCGGAATCGAGTACATAACTGAATTCCCGACTGACGACCTTCCGGTCAAGATAGCGGGCAAAATCAAAGACTTCAATCCTGAGGACTACGGAATGGACAAGCCCTTCATCCGCAAGCAGGACCTCTTCACACAGTTCGGAATGGCGGCCGCTTACCAGGCCATGAACGATGCTGACCTCCACACCACCGGTGATGAAAAGAACATCGACCCGTTCCGCCTGGGTGTATACGTAGGTTCCGGAATCGGCGGATTCGAAGTACAGTACAGGGAGACCGCCAAGATGATCGAGGACCCTTCAGGTCACTGGATCTCTCCCCTGTTCATCCCTACGATGATTTCAAACATCGCTGCAGGACACATTGCGATCAAGCATAACGCCCAGGGCCCTTGCCTTGACATCGTCACCGCTTGCGCCACATCTTCACATTGCCTCGGTGAGGCTTTCAGGGCCATCCGTCACGGATACGCTGACGCCATCATAGCAGGAGGTTGCGAGAACGCCACCATTCCTCTCGGAATCGCCGGCTTCGCTAATGCAAAGGCTCTCTCCAGGGCCGAGAACCCCAAATACGCTTCCCTTCCCTTCAACGCCAACAGGCAGGGATTCGTAATGGGAGACGGTGCAGGTATCATCGTCCTTGAGGAATACGAACACGCAAAAGCAAGAGGCGCCAAGATCTATGGTGAAATGGTCGGTTACGGCAACACCTGTGACGCTTACCACGCTACAGCACCAAGACCTGACGGAACCACCCAGGCCAAGTGCATCAGCCTCGCTCTTGAGGAAGGCGGATTCGACAAGGAGAAGGACAACCTCTACATCAATGCCCACGGTACCGGTACCAAGCTCAACGACCTCGCTGAGACCACAGCATACAAGATCGCTTTGGGAGATTTCGCGTACAAGGC
>DBWN01000126.1 GCA_002308935.1 Bacteroidales bacterium UBA1237
ATCAGACCTATGAACATGTCATGGACACCATAAGTGGGAGGTATTTCGGAGGCGTCGACTATGCCGAGTCTTCCGCTGGTTCCGGCTCCTATATAGAATACCCTGCCGCCCCTTTGCGCCCTTTCCACTATCCCGTCAACCAGACGTTGAATGGAAGGAATCACCGCTTCGATGGCCACAGGAACCGATTTGTCTTCCTTGTTAATGGACTGAAGTATCTCGAGAGTTGACATGCTCTCGAGATGATCGTAATGGGAGGCCTGCTCCGTTGTCCTCAACTGTCCCATATTATGATGGATTAAGTTATCTGTTTTTCTCTATTCAATTCCCTCGGAATGATAATCTATCAGTCCTACGATGGGTGAACCTATTATCTTCGAGAAGGTGACTCCATATTCTTCACCTATTCTCATCAGTATATCCTTGTTCGCATTGCCGAACCCGCCGACGACTCCGACTTTATATGACTTGACATCATACTGGAGAAGAGCCCTTGTGAAGAAGTTACGGAAATTGTTGTCCACAAGATTCTTCACATAGTCGCTCCTGTCATAACGGTCAAGTATCCAAGGGGCAAAAGACCCAAGATATCTTGAAGGGGCCTGTCCCCTGTAGACGTTGGCCACAACGGTCATATAATCCACGTCGAACTCCTGGGCGAACTCCTTGGACACGTCCTCCGGCACAAGACCTTTCAGGAAATCAGCCATGAAGAGTTTGCCAAGGCATGCTCCGCCACCCTCATCCCCGAGGATGAAGCCTGCGGACCTTACGTTCTTCACTATCTTTCCGCCTTTGAAAAGGCAACTGTTCGATCCTGTTCCCAGAATCGCGGCGATACCGTCCTCGTGGCCGCACACCGACCGGGCAGCCGCGAGAAGATCGGACGCGTATTCCATTTCAGCTCCGGGATAAAGAGAACAAAGCGCTTCGTGAAGTTCTTTTGCCACAGCAGGCACTTTCTCCCCTTCGGAAGTGATGAGGCCAGCAGCATAATAATGAAGGCTTTTCAAGGGTTCGGTCGCTCCCTTCGCTTTGAACTCTTCAGCAGCCTGGCTGATTATAGCCATTATGGCATCCTTCTGCATAACGGCCACATTCATTCCGGGAGTCTTGACGCTTACGGTCTTTCCTCCTTTCATAATGGCGCACCAGTCCGTCTTGGTGGCTCCGCTTTCAGCTATAATGATCATTTTCTTTCGGTCTTTCTGAATTTTCTGTCCCTAATGGAACAGATGACAAATATACTACAATCCTCGGATTGTTGTCATTTGCGGAGAGCCTTCTTGACCACGGGCATGATATGATCCACATACCTCATCATACCGAGGTCAGTAAAATGGATTCCGTCAACGCAGGCTTCACCGTCATCTCCTATCATCCCTTCAGTTGCCACATAGTATATTTTCTTGGCTCCTGAAGCTTTGGCCTGCCTGAACACTTCCTTCTGCTGGGCGTTCTTGGATTCGATCTCCTCACGGATCTTGAGGTCAACTATGGAATGGGTGAAAGTAGGATCTTCAACGAATATCACCGGAACATCCGGGTGAGCATCCCTTATGATCCTGAAAAAGTCCATAGCCCTTTCCTTCATCTGGTCGACGGTCGCATTGGGGACGTAATCCAGAATGATGAGCGAAGGGTTCTTCACCTTGGCGATAAGCCTCGCGACTTCCAGGTCAAGCTGTCCGTTACCGCTGAAACCGAGGTTAATGACTTCCCTGTCCAGACGGCGGGACAGGATCGCGGTATGAGCCATACCGGGACGGCTTGCGCAACCTCCCTGCAGAATGCTGGTCCCGTACATTATGACGGGCCTGTCGGATACTGGCCTGGCCACCTTTGGACCTTCCAGCACATAGCCTTCAGGGACTCCTATTTCAAGGGAGTCTATACTGTCATAGAGAGGGAGGTAAAGCATGTACTCTCTCATCACCGGTTCCATGTTTCCCACTATCATCCTTTCCTTGGAAGAAGAGGAATTCCATGTGAATCCGCTTCCCACGAACATCCATTTTCCTCCTATGATCGCATAGAGGTCAAGTCCTCCCACACCTATATCTGTCATATGGGGCATATGGTATGCGGTGTTGTGCCATTTGGCATGGATGCTCGGAGCATCGGAGCGGAACCTTATATATAGGCCAGCGGAATTCAGCGAAAGGTCCCAAAGGGGTTTACGGGTCTGGGACTCCATGTCTGCAGTGAATCTCTGGTACCTGGCTGATGTATTCTCGACCGCCTTCCCGTAAAGAGGGAAAGCCGTGGCGTCAGTATAGACGACATCCTGCGCACTGCAGAACAATCCCGAAAGGGAAAGAGCCAATGAGGCCAAAACGATCCTTATTGAAACAGAGTTCATATGAAATGGATTTGATTTCTGAAGAAACTTGGACGCGCAGCCGAAGGTCATTGGACATAAGCACCCTTTTTCATCCAATGATAATATCCGTAGACTGCGGAAGCTATATATACCATATAAAGTACCGCCATCCAGTTGAGGCCTGAAGTGAAGCAGAGTATGGTGGAAAGTATATCCGCCACGATGAACAGCAGCCACTGCTGAGGATAGGACTTGGCGAGCCACCATGTGGCTATAGCGCTCATGACTGTCACCACAGCGTCAAGCACGGATTCGCTGTCACCGATAGCCTTGAGAAGTAGTATCAGAAGAGCGGTTCCGACAACGAATACCGCCAGAGAAATGAGGGCTGTCTTCCGGGAAAGCCTTTCCAGATGTATGGTAGCCCCTTCGGATTCTGCGGAAGCGGACGCTTCAAGTCTGTTCTTATCTTTCCTCCACTGATAAAGTCCCCAGAAGGACACAATGACATAATAGATGTTCAGGCCCATCGATGCGTAAAGATGCTGGACCGCGAAAGAATATGCGCATGCGGCACCGGTCAGTATCCCCAGCACCCACATGAAATTCTTCTGAAGGATTTCGAGAATGACATATAGGATGCCGGTATAAAAGGCGAACTGTTCTATTAGCGAAATGATGTCCATCGGCGGTATCTGGAGTGTTTGTTGAAAGTACAAAATTATATTTTTTGGAAGAAAAAACATCCCTGTGAAGTATATTTGCATATAGAATGATATAACGACATGACAGAAGAAGAAAACCGCAAATGGAAGACTCTTGAGAGCACCCGACTTTTCAACAGGCCCTGGCTTACCGTCAGGAAGGATGTCGTTCAGCTCCCGGGAGGACAGATAAATGACGAATTCTATGTCCTTGAATACCCCGACTGGGTGAACGTGATCGCAATTACTGACGAAGGCCTCTTCGTCATGGAAAAGCAGTACCGTCACGGCATAGGACAGCTCTCATACGAGATATGCGCCGGAGTCATCGAAGAAGGAGAAACTCCTTTGGAGGCAGCGAAAAGGGAGCTTCTCGAAGAGACCGGCTATGGTGAAGGTGAATGGGAGGAATCCATGGTGATCTCAGGAAACGCCTCCACCACTAACAACTTCACCCATTCATTCATCGCCAAAGGCGTCAAGAAGATCTCCACACAACACCTTGACCGTACGGAAGACATCGAACCCGTACTTATGAACGTGGAGCAGGTGAAGGAACTGCTTGTATCCGATAACGTAAAACAAGCGCTGATGGCTGCTCCTCTATGGAAGTTCTTCGCCAAGGAAGGACTCCTGTGAATCCGGAAAGCGGGAGTATACAATTCAGGGTGGCCTTGCGGTCACCCTGAATCAGTATATCACAGTGGAAGAACACTAGTACCTTATGTACAGTGCGGGATGTGAAGCTCCGATTCCTGCCTCAGCCTTCCAGTTGGTGGTCTTGAGGTCCGCACTGAAGCTGTATACGTAACCGGGATTCTGATAATCACCGGCATCAGTAATATAAATCTCCCTTGTGACAGCGTTCCTCATAAGAGCCGAAGGCATCTTCATGTTCTCGGCGTCAGAATTGACAGAGAAAGGTATCTTGACCACGTTCGCTCCTGAGATGGAAACCTTATAAAGGTTGTAGTGCTGCTTGCTGCCGTCCCAAACGAGTTCATCATCAGTACCAAGAATGTACATGGTGTTGTCGTTCGGATCGAATCCTATAGCGGAGCATCTGACATCGGCCAAATCTCCGGAAGGAGGAGTAACCTGACCGGAATTGACATCTATCTTGTAGAGTCCCGAGTGGGTGCTGAAATAGTCTCCTGAAGTTGTTACCCAAAGATTGTTCAATCCGTCTGAGATCACATATTTGAGGTTGGGGGCGACTTCAATGTTCTTGACTACCTTGAAAGTGGCGCGGTCAATTACGGTGACCCTGTTGTCATATCCTGCGACATATCCGCCTGAGTTCGCCACAAAAATGTACTGTCCACAGATTGAAACTCCCTCGGGCTGGTATCCGACTTTGACCTGATCCAGAATCGCGATCTTGTTTGAGCTGTCGTTACCTATCTTATAAAGCGTGCCTTCCTTCTGACCGGCCTCGGGATTCGTGTAATCATACTTGGCATCTCCGTATGATGTTATGTATGCAAAACCCCAATCCAGATCGAAAGTGATCATGCGGGGAGAAGGGATGCTGAGAGTCTGAAGATGTTTTTCATCATAAGGGTTGAACACCTCCACAAGGTTCGATCCGTTCATAAGGGCCCAGCCTGTATTGTAGAAAATGGCAAGGCAGTTGCCGGTGTCACCCAATCCCATAGGGATGGAAGGGTTCATCTGTTTGAACGAATTGCGTACATACTTTCCGTCCTTGAAACGCAGGAAATCCAGTGAGGCGTTGTTCTCTCCCCACTTACCTTCGTTGAGCACGAAGAGTTTGTAATAAGGGGAAGTAGGGTCACCTACTGTAACTACTTCACCCGCGAGTTTCTCATCATCGGAGGCATCGACGACATCAGGGATGTCAGTCTTGCAACCTACGGCTATCGCCGCCAGGATGCAGCTGCAGAACAGCAGTGTAAATTTTTTCATTTGAATCATGTAATCTAAATGTCCGGCAAAATTACCGCTAACATTCTTAAAATCAAAATCCGGAGATTCCTTGCGCATCAGAAAGTGAATTCCGCCTTCAAAATGACATTGAATCCTGGCATAGGGTATCCCTTCACTATCTCATACTGGCGGGAAAGGATGTTCCCGAAATTCATCTGAATGCGGCATTCATCCATGCCCTTCAGAGCGAACGTCTTCGATAGCGAAGCATCCAGAGTATAATACGGTGCTATCTCAAAATCTTCCCTGTTTGAAGAAGAGCTCCACCTTCTGGAATTTCCAAGCCAAGAGATATCAAGTCTCCAACTGTCATAAAAGATGTCAGCGCTCAATGTACCGGAATGAACCGGTATATAAGGTATCTGTCCCCCATATGAGCCGGCACCTTTTTCCGTATGGTCAAGAGCTTTCTGGAAAGTGTACTTCGCCAGCAATGAGAAACCTCTTCCGGCACCTTCTTTCCTGAACGAATCCGCGTCATAGGCTATGCTGGCCTTCAGTTCGGAACCGGTCACATCCACCTTTCCGATATTGTACATGGTCCATCTGAACTGGTTGGCTGCAGGAAGAGCGACTATCTTGTCAGTCAAGTGGTTGTAATAACCTTCAATCCTGGTTTCCATTGTCCAGTGACCTCTGGGAAGCATCCTCCATGTCAAAGCCGCATCAAACTGCGAAGCCTTCTCCGGTCGGAGAGATGAGTTGCCCATTATAGTATAATAGAGGTCATTGAAGGATGGAAGACGTACACTCCTTTTGGCGTAGCCGTCGATGACAAGTACAGGTGAGCCGTCCAAAGGACGGACCGAAAATCCCACCCCTGGAGAAAAAGCGTCCCTTCCGGAAGCCTTTTTCGCGAATCCGCTCTGCTCGGCTCCTTTCTTGAACCAGTCATACGCATACATGTGCTGGAGTGTAGCGGAAAGGTCCAGCAC
>DBWN01000094.1:0-9529 GCA_002308935.1 Bacteroidales bacterium UBA1237
GAGGACATAACCAAACTTCCTTTCACGACGAAGAAGGACCTGCGTGACAATTATCCTTTCAAGCTTCAGGCTGCTCCCCAGAGCCAGATAATAAGGATACACGCTTCTTCCGGGACCACAGGAAACCCCACAATCGTCGGCTATACAAGAAAGGATATAGGGGTCTGGAGTGAATGTATGGCAAGAAGCCTTACTGCATATGGTGTCGGAAAAGACGACGTGTTTTCCGTATCATACGGGTATGGGCTCTTTACCGGAGGTCTGGGCGCACATAATGGTGTCGAGATGGTCGGAGCCGCTGTTGTCCCTGCTTCTACCGGAAATACTGAGAAGCACGCCAAACTCATACGCGACCTCGGTGTCACCGGAATCGCCTGTACTCCGTCTTATGCACTTTATCTTGCAGAAACCATGGACAAGATGGGAATCCGCAAGGAAGACATAAAACTTCGCGTAGGAGCATTCGGTGCAGAACCATGGACCGAGAACATGAGGACCGAAATCCAGGAACGCCTGGGACTCAAAGGGTACAACCTTTACGGTCTGAGCGAAATAATGGGTCCCTCGGTAAGCTATGAGTGCATGATGCAGAACGGCTCACATATAAATGAAGACCACTTCTATCCGGAGATCATCAATCCTGTGACATTGGAACCCTTGCCATACGGCCAGTCCGGAGAATTGGTTTTCACGACTTTGACAAAGGAAGGAATGCCTTTGCTCCGTTACAGGACAAGAGACCTTTGTTCTCTTATGGACGGAAGATGTGAGTGCGGAAGGACGAGTGTCAGGATGTCCGCGATCAGCGGAAGAAGCGACGACATGCTGATAATAAGGGGTATCAATGTGTTCCCGTCACAGGTCGAAAGCGTTGTTCTCAGCATGAAGGAATTCGCACCGAGATATATGCTCATAGTTGACAGGGTCAACAATCTCGACACCCTTCAGATTCAGGTTGAACTCCGTCAGGAATACTTTACCGCCACGTTCGATACTCCTGCAGCCATTGATACCCTGCAGAAGAAGTTGGCGGACAAACTCAGGAGTGTCCTCAGCATCAGCGTAAAAGTTCAGCTCAAAGCTCCCAACTCCATTGAAAGGAGTCAGGGCAAGAGCATCCATGTCATAGATAACCGTAAATTGAAATAACCAATAAAAAGTAATATTTTGGAGTATTCACCTTATTTCAATCCTTCCGTTGAAACCCTTTCAAGGGAAGAGATACGTGCCCTTCAGGAGGAGTCCCTCAAGAAGGTGGTCCGTCATTGCATGAATTCGGAGTTCTACAGGAAGAAGTTCAAGGAAAGGGATATCACCCCCGACGACATCAAGACCTTGGACGATCTGCATAAACTCCCTTTCACCTCAAAGGAAGATCTGCGCGAGAACTATCCTTTCGGTCTGTCATGTGTTCCACTTAAGGATTGCGTCAGGCTTCATTCCTCTTCCGGAACAACCGGAAATCCTACCGTTGTCCTCCATACACAGAAGGATCTGGATGATTGGGCTGAAGCTGTTGCCAGGTGCCTTTGGATGGTCGGCTCCCGCCCGGAAGACGTTTTCCAGAACTCTGCGGGATACGGAATGTTCACGGCCGGTCTCGGTTTCCAGTATGGTGCGGAAAGAGTAGGAATGCTTACTGTCCCCGCTGCTGCCGGCAACACAAAGAGACAGATCAAGTTCATCAAGGACTTCGGTACAACCGTACTTCACGCTATTCCCAGTTATGCATCAAGGATTTACGAGGTCATGAAATCCGAAGGTGTCGATCCGAGGAAGGATACCAACCTGAGGGTTTTGTGCATAGGTGCAGAGCCGCATAGCGAACAGCAGCGCAAACGTATCGAAGATGACCTTGGAGTGAAGGCTTACAACTCTTATGGGATATCAGAAATGATGGGCCCTGGAGTCGCTTTCGAATGCCCTTATCAGAACGGCCTTCATATCTGGGAGGATTATTTCATCGTAGAGATCATCGATCCGGAGACTCTTGAACCCGTTCCGGACGGAGAACTCGGAGAACTTGTGATCACGACCCTGAAAAGGGAAGCCATGCCCCTTCTCCGCTACAGGACAAGAGATCTTACCAGGATACTTCCCGGTGATTGTCCGTGCGGAAGACATCACCTGAGGCTGTCCCGCCTGCAGGGAAGAAGCGATGACATGATAATCCTGAAGGGCGTCAATATCTTCCCTATCCAGGTTGAAAAGATTCTGCTTGAATTCGAAGAACTGGGAACAGACTTCCTTATCACCCTCGAGAACAAGGAAAGCAACGACACGATGACTGTCGATGTTGAACTCAAGGGGCTCTTCACCGATGATTATCGCCGTCTGATAGCTCTTCAGAAGGAGATAACACGTCGTCTACGTGATGAAATCCTTGTAACTCCTGAAGTCAGGATTGTTCCCAAGGGTACTTTGGCGGCATCTGATGAGAAGAAAGCTGTCAGGGTACGGGATTTGCGGAAAAACATCTGAAACACATAATAGAAACAAAAACACAATAGCCATATGACAATCAATCAGCTCTCCATTTTCCTTGAGAACCGGTCAGGGACTCTTACAAAGGTGCTCGATATCCTCAAGGAGACCGGTATCCAGATTATCGCTTCCACTATTGCTGATACTGCACAGTACGGAATACTGCGTATCATTTGTTCTGAACCCAGAAGGGCTTACAACGAACTTGAAAAAGGCGGTGTGGCTGTAGCTCTTTCCGACGTGTTCGCCATAGAACTGGACAATAAGCCAGGCCAGGCTGCTGACACAATCAAACTGTTCAGTGATCAGGACATCAGTATCATCTACATGTATTCATTCCTGTTCCACGGAAAGGGCATCCTGATATTCCGCACGGACAATACCGATGAAGCCAGAGAAGTCATCCTGAAGGCACATCTTCACAGTGTCGCCGAAGGTGAACTTTCCGACTGGGAGTAGGAAGCGGACATACAAGGGTATATGGTAAGACTGTCCTTCGGGGCGGTCTTACTCCGCTTCCGGGCACAGTGATTGCAGATTATCCGCAGAAGTGTTATTTTTGCGTCACATCTGATAATAACCAAGATAGATATTCAATTACTCTCAGAATGAAAAAGTTTCTTCTGGTATTTCTGGTACTGCTGAGTGCAGTATCTTTCGCAAAGGGTCCCAAGACTCCTCCGCAGCTTACAGTCATCTCATATAACATAAGGACGGGAGAGGCCAACGACGGCACGAACTCTTGGACATACAGGTATCCTGCGTCCGCGATGATGATCGTGGATCAGAAACCTGACATCTTCGGCTTGCAGGAAGCTTATGATTACCAAGTGACTTACCTGTCAGAGTATTGCCCTGGATACAAGAGTGTCGGTGTGGGCCGCGAAAACGGAAAGCACGAGGGAGAACACATGTCCATTTTCTACAACACCAAAACAGTCAAGCTTCTCAAATGGGGAACATTCTGGCTTTCAGAAACCCCGGATACCCCTTCTATGGGTTGGGATGCCGCTTGCAAAAGGACAGCGACTTGGGCTCTTCTGCAGGACAAGGCGTCCAACAAGAAATTCTACTTTGTGAATACGCATCTTGACCATGTCGGGGTGGAAGCCAGGAAAAACGGCCTCAATCTTATCGTGGAAAGAATCGCCCAAATCAATTCTGAAGGATATCCGATGGTGTTGTCTGGGGATTTCAACATCCCTCCTACCGCACCCGAACTCAGCGTCCTTGACGGCAAGATGAAAAGCGCTAGAACTACTGCCGCCAAGACGGACAACTCCGTCACATATAACGCTTGGGGCAAGAAAGAGTCATCATCGGTTATAGACCACATATATTACAGCGGCTTCAGCAGCTGTCCGGTATTCGAAGTGGTGACGAAGCCTTATTATGACAGAAACTACATCTCGGACCATTTCCCCGTCAAGGCGACGCTAGTATTCTAATAATATGACCAGCAGAATCATTCCGGCGCTTCTATGCATCATGCTTGCGGTGTCATGTTCCCACCGCACCGGACTGAAGCATTCTTCTCCGGAGTCCCAAGGAATGGATTCCCGCACACTGGAACTTATCGACAGTGCTGTCAATGACGCCATATCCCAAAAGATCATACCTGGGGCAGTGGTGTCAGTAGTCAGGAACGGCAGGGTGGTTTATCTCCAGCCTTTCGGGAACAAGTCTCTCGTTCCCGAAGTGGAGCCCATGACCCCGGAGACAATGTTTGACCTTGCTTCCGTCAGCAAATGTGTGGGGACGACGCTTTCATTCATGCAGCTTGTCGAGCAGGGGAAAGTGCGTCTCTCCGATCCGGTCAGCCGTTATATTCCGGATTTCAAACCGTGGGTCGATCCTGTAACCGGAGAAGAGGACGAAATCACCATCCAGGACCTTCTGACCCATTCTTCCGGACTTGACGCTTATATCGGTGTCCCTTCATATCTGAAAGAGTTCGGGGAGAACACTCCGGAATTGTTGATGAAGTATATCGCTACCAGGGTGAAGCGTAATTTCAAGCCGGGAACGGACGTGATATACAGCTGCCTGAATTTCATCACTCTGCAGAACATCCTTCAGAACGTGACCGGGGAACGCCTGTGCGATTATGCTCAAAAGAACGTCTTCGATGTCCTGGAATTGGAACACACGTGCTATTTCCCTCTGTACGGAAGGCCCCAATCCAATAAGAACGCAGCGGAACTGGCTGCCCTTTGTGCTCCGACTGAGGTCCAGGAGGACGGACTTCCTCTTGTCGCTGCGGTGCATGACCCCATTGCCCGTCAGATAAATGCAGGGAATTCCGGAAACGCCGGTGTGTTCTCGAACGCGGAAGACCTGAGTGTCATTGCGGCTGCGATTCTTCGTGGTGGAGCAATCGGGAAAAAGAAGATTCTGGGTAAAGAGACTGTTCGTTTGATGATGTCTATTCCCAAGGACAATGACCCCCGAGTGGCAAGGGCGCTCGGTTGGGACACCTATGACATGTATCCGGGAACCAGCGGAGATATCTTTGAAAGGGAACACACCGTCGGCCATACCGGCTATACAGGAACGTCTATGGTACTGGATCCTGTAACCAATACAGCCGTGATAATATTGGCGCACCGTGTTCATCCCGCCGATGTGGGCTCCGTGGCCCGTTTAAGGGCTGTTGTAGCGAACATCGTCGCAGCGTCGATTATAGAGTAGGGAATTCCACGAAAGTCCGTCAGAAAGAAAAAGCGCATCCCTCCGGGTGCGCTTCTTCTGGTTTATACTCCAGGTTTCTTGATGACCTTGTAGCCGATGTCCATTGAAGTCAGTTTTCTTATGAAATCCGAGGTTACCGCCACACGGTATTTATTGGAGTGGAACTCTATTTTATACTTGGTCTGAGGATCGAAAAGGAACATGTTGAGCGGTATGTTTCCGGTACTCGTCTTCACAAGTTTGACGAGACTCTTTCTGGAAGAGTCGCTCAACTGCGGAGTGGTAAGAATGATAGAAAACGCGGCCATGTATTCTTCCGATACGTTTCCAAGAAGCATTATCTTGCTTATCTTGAAGCCGTAGGGGGCAGTTTTTCCTTGTCTTGCATCCTCTGGTTTGACACGCCATTTTTCACCGATTTCTCCTTCAATGAATATTGCCGAATGGACTTGCATATAACTCATGAATGATTCATGGTCTTTTCCGAACAGGGCAAGCTCATATGATCCGTTGTAGTCCTCGATTACGGTCTTAGAATAGGGTTTGCCGGCTTTGTTGATAAGAGGTGTGTAGGAGGTTATATATCCGGCAGTGGTAATCTTGCATGTGGTCTTTTTCTCCTCGCATTCGGTGACAAGATCCGCAAGATCGCTTATCTTGCAGGACACGAAATTGTCCAACTCGAAACGGTACTTGTCCAGCGGATGGGATGACAAATACATTCCCACAAGTTCTTTCTCTTTCTGAAGCAGGACCATCTGGTCTTCTTCTGCCAAAAGTACCGGCGGTTCGGGTTTTACGGGTTTAAGTTCCTCTACCTCTCCGAACAGAGAGAATGCATTCTCCTCTGCCCCGTTTTTGGACAGTGTCCCGAAATCAATAAGTTCATCAATGAACTCTTTCCCTGACGCTCCGGGGAGGAAGTACCTTGTCCTTTCAATGCCGAAGGATTCCATGGCCCCAGAATACACCAGCGCCTCGAACGCTTTACGGTTGACGATACCCGCCATCCTTTCGGAGAAGTTGTATATGTCGGTGAACGGTCCTTCCTTTTCCCTTGCTTTTATGATTTCATCAACGATGTTGCCGCCGAACCCTTTCATTCCGCTGAGGGCGAAACGGACATCCCCGTCCTTGTTTACGGAGAAATTCGCTCCGCTTTCGTTTACGTCGGGGTTCAGGATACGTATTCCGTGACCACGGCAATCGTCCATGATCTTCTTGATTTCATCCATGCTCTTGGCGCACGTGAGACATGCTGCGAAGAATTCGGACGGATAATGGCATTTGAGCCATCCGGTCTGGTAGCTGACCCATGCATAGCAGGTGGCGTGGGACTTGTTGAAGGCGTATTGGGCGAATTTTTCCCAGTCTTTCCAGATTTTGTCAAGGATCTTTTCTGGATGCCCCTTGGCGATTCCTCCGGTCATGAACTTGTCCTTCAGCGAGTTCAGAATGTCTATCTGTTTCTTTCCCATCGCCTTGCGGAGTTTGTCAGCCTCACCTTTGGTGAATCCGGCAAGCTTTTGGGACAGAAGCATGACCTGCTCCTGATAGACAGTGACTCCATAGGTGTCACTCAAGTATTCGGCCATCTCCGGAAGATCGTACTCAATGGGTTCAAGGCCGAGCTTCCTGTTTACGAAGTTCGGGATGTAATCCATAGGGCCGGGGCGGTAAAGGGCGTTCATAGCGATGAGGTCCTCAAATCTGGACGGGCGCAATTTCTGAAGCCATGTCTGCATACCCTCAGATTCGAACTGGAACACGCTTACCGTGTCTCCTCTGCCATATAGTTCGTATGTAGGCTTGTCATCTATGGGAATCGCTTCAATGTCGATGTCCTCTCCTGTCCTTTCCTTGATGAGATTCAGGCAATCGTGGATGATGGAAAGAGTTATGAGGCCGAGAAAGTCCATCTTCAGCATTCCTACATCCTCAATATAGTGTCCGTCGAATTGGGAGGTCCGTACGTCTTCACCGGTCTCCTTATCTTTGGCAAGAGTGATCGGAAGGAAATCGGTCAGGTCCCCTCTGCCGATAATGGTCGCACAGGCGTGCATACCTGTTTGCCTTACGCTCCCTTCAAGTGCTTGAGCGTACTTGAGAACCTCTTTGTTCAGCTCTGAACCGTTGTGAAGTTCATTCTGGAACTCGGGCACGAGGCGGAAACAGTTGGCGAGGGTGATTTTCACGTCCACGTCTTCCAGTCCTTTCTGGAAAGTCTTTTTGACGAGGACCTTCTGTCCGTCATGCTCTTCTTCTACTTCTTTCTCTATTACCTTGAAACCGGGTTTGAGTTCGTCCAGTTTAGGATTGAAAGGATATTCTTTCTCTTTTTTCTCGCTGAGCCTGTCCGGGACCATCTTTGTAAGGCGGTTGGACTCGTCAATCGAAACATGACTTATCCTGGCGACGTCCTTGATGGCGCTCTTTGCAGCCATTGTTCCGAAAGTTATGACCCTGGACACGTGGTCGACTCCGTATTTCTTTTCGACGTACTCGTGTGCCTTTGGAAGGTCTTCGAAGTCGACGTCGATATCAGGCATGGATATACGGTCAGGGTTCAGGAACCTCTCGAACAGCAGTTGGTATTTGATAGGGTCCAGATTGGTGATGCGGAGGCAATAGGCGACCACGGATCCAGCAGCGGAACCACGTCCTGGCCCGACCATTCCGCCCATGGCGCGGGATGCGGCGATATAGTCCTGTACAATGAGGAAGTAGTCCGGGAATCCCATCCTGGAAATTGTCTTCAGCTCGAAGTCTATCCTTTCTTCCTGTACCTCGTTCAAGGTCTCGCCATAGCGCTCATGGGCGCCTTTGTAAGTCAGGTGGCACAGGAAAGCCACAGAATGGCAGAATCCGTCTCCCCTATAGTTTCCTTTCTTGTCGCACCGTCCAGCATCGATTATGTCCTTGTATTTCTCCATGTGGGCGTCGATGTCCTTCATGAATTCGGGATCGATCTCAAAGACGGGGAGGATGGGGTCGCAGTCTATAGAGTAGGACTCAACCTTGTCCACGATTTCAAGGGTATTGGAAAGGACTTCAGGATGATCAGGGAACAGGGATATCATCTCCTCTTCGCTCTTGAGGTACTCCTGCTGGGTGTATCTCATCCTGGTCGGATCGTCAATATAAGCATTGGTCGTAAGGCAAATCAGACGGTCATGGACTGGACCGTCCTCCTTGTTTACGAAATGGACGTCATTGGTTGCTATAACCTTTACGTTATGCTTCTGGGCAAGCTTGAAGATGGCTTCATTGCAGATGGTCTGATGCTCGTATACCTCTTGTGACTGTCCTGGGACTTCGGTCTTGTGGAGCATCACTTCGAGATAATAGTCTTCACCGAACACCCTCTTGTGCCATTCGATCGCATCGTCAACGGCTTTCATGTCTCCGGAGATGATGTTTCTGGGGATTTCACCGGCAAGACATGCAGACGAGCATATCAGATCCTCATGGTACTTCTCGATGACTTCGTGCATGACACGCGGCTTACCGTAGTACATACCCTCCGTATGCCCTATGGAGACAATCTTCACAAGATTCTTGTAGCCGTTGTAATTTTTCGCAAGCAGAATAAGGTGATAATACCCCTTATGAGAGGTGTCCTTGAGCTTGTGGTCATACCCTCTGGTCACATATATTTCGCACCCGATTATCGGCTTGACGGAGGGGAATTTCTTGGCGTATTTGAAGAACTCCTTGACTCCGTACATGTTTCCATGGTCGGTGATGGCCAAAGCGGGCATGCCGAGTTCTTCGGCGCGCTTGAAAAGACCGCTGATGGAAGATTGTCCGTCAAGGATGGAATATTGTGTATGAACATGCAGGTGTGCGAATGGCATGGTGCGGGTCAGTTTTGAGGAAAACAAATATAGTGAAAAACAAACTCGCAGGAAAAATTATTATCCGCTTTTTCCGGCATCTTTCCACATAAAAAAGAAGACCGCATTTCTGCGGTCCTCTCAGTCAAAGTTATATGGTAAGTGTGAAAATACTACTTACGTGCCTTAGCGGCGGCTTTCTTCTCTTCAGCCTTCATGGTAGCATCGTACATGATAGGAGTACCGATCATGAGGGATGCATAGGTACCGATGATGATACCGAGGATGAGAGCTACAGCGAGACCCCTGATGGACTCACCTCCGAAGATCGCGATAGCGAGCATGGTGAGGAGGGTTGTCAATGAGGTGTTCATTGTACGGGACAATGTCGCGTTGAGAGCCGTGTTGACGGTATCCTTGAAGCTGTCCTTCGGATGGAGAGCCCTCATTTCACGGATACGGTCGAAGATAACCACGTTATCGTTGATAGCGTAACCGATGATGGTAAGGATAGCTGC
>DBWN01000094.1:9654-9842 GCA_002308935.1 Bacteroidales bacterium UBA1237
GCGATGATGACGGCGATGATAGCGTCCCTCTTCATGTCGTTCGCGATAGTAGGACCGACCTTGTCAGAAGAGATGATTCCGTTCGGGTTGTCAAGGGTTGAAGTGAAGTCGGAGATGGTCATGTTCTTGTCGCTGAAGAATCCCTTCATGGCATCGAAGAGCATCTGCTCGACCTCTGCGTCAACAGT
>DBWN01000094.1:9847-25829 GCA_002308935.1 Bacteroidales bacterium UBA1237
GTTCTTGTACTGGGTGGTGATCTTCATCTGGCTGTCTCCACCGAACTGCTTGACCTCGACTGCTCCGTTGAAGGTCTCTTCAGCGGCAGCACGAACCTGCTCAGCGGTAACGGGGGTATCGAACCTCACGACATATGTACGTCCACCAGTGAAATCTACACCATAGGTGAAGCCCTTGAAGCAGATTGAAAGGATGGAGATGAGGATAAGGATACCGGAAACGGTATAGGATATCTTCTTTTTGTCGATGAAGTTGATCTTGGTATTCTTGAGGAAGTTCTTGGTGAGGTTGTTCTCGAAAGTGACGTTCTTGCCCTTCTTGATACGGGAATCAATGATCAGCCTCGTTATAAAGATAGAGGTGAGGACTGAAGTGATGATACCGATGATGAGGGTGGTAGCGAAGCCCTGGACAGGACCGGAACCGAATATGAAGAGAACGATACCGGTGAGGAGGGTTGTGACCTGACCGTCGATGATGGCTGAATAAGCGTTGTTGTATCCGTCGGTGACCGCCTTGCTCAGGCCCTTGCCTGCAGCGAGTTCCTCTTTGACACGCTCATAGATAATGACGTTCGCATCCACTGCCATACCCAAGGTCAATACGAGACCGGCGATACCGGGCAGCGTAAGGACGGCTCCGAATGAAACGAGTGTTCCGAAGAGGAAGAGCACGTTGCAAAGAAGAGCGACATCGGCTACGAGACCTGCTCCCTGATAGAAGAAGATCATGTAGATGAGGACGAGGATGAACGCGATGATGAAGGAGATGAGACCAGCCCTGATGGACCTTGAACCGAGTGAAGGACCTACAACCTGCTCCTGGATGATCTTAGCAGGGGCGGGGAGCTTACCGGACTTCAGGACGTTGGTAAGGTCAGTAGCCTCTTCAACAGAGAAGTTTCCAGAAATCTGGGAGCTTCCTCCTGTAATCTCGTCATTGACGGTAGGATAAGAATAAACCATTCCGTCGAGGACGATGGCGATCTGCTTGCCGATATTGTCCTTGGTGAGGCGTGCCCATACGTTGGCGCCCTCAGCGTTCATAGTCATTGAGACGGTAGGATTACCCTGGTTGCGGCCGGTGCCGTCGTAGGATACCCTTGCGTCAGTTACGCTACCACCGTCGAGGGGAGCCTTTCCGTCACGTGTCGCAGCCTTGATGGCGACGAGTTCGTACCAGTTTCCACCGGAGATGTAGCTTGAGGGCTTGACAGACCACATGCCACGGAACTCAGCGGGGAGAAGGTCCTTGACCTGAGGGAGGTTGAGCAGACGGTTGACAACAGCGGTGTCACCACCCTGTGCATAACCGATGCATGCGTTGCCCCTTGCGTTTGAAGGCTGGAGAACGGCGAAGAGAGGATTCTGCTTCTTGTAATTCTCCAAAGTGGCGTCATCTTCTTCAGTGCTGTTGCTCTGGATTTCTTCTCCAAGAAGGTCAGAAGATGTCTCAGCAGCAGCTTCTTCAGTTTCAGCATCTGTTGCGGGCTCAGCCTCGTCAGCGGCCTGGATCTGTGCGAGAAGTGCGTTGGCGTCAACGAGGTAAGGGTAGATTTCCTGGTTGTCGAAGGTTGTCCAGAATTCGAGGGATGCAGTTCCCTGGAGCAGCTTCCTTACACGCTCGGGCTCTTTGACACCCGGGAGTTCAACAAGGATACGGCCGCTGTTGCCGATCTTCTGGATTGAAGGCTGGGTAACGCCGAAGCGGTCGATACGGCTCCTAAGAACGTTGAACGAGTTGCTGATGGCGCTCTCCGCATCTTCGCGGATTATTGCGATTACCTGGTCGTCGGTGGATTCGGGTTTGATACGGTCCCTCATCTCATAGGTTCCGAAAACCTGTGCGAGCCTCTGGCCGCCGCCGACTTCCTTCCAAGCATCAGCGAAAAGGGTGATGAAGTCAGCCCTTGAATTGACGCTGCGCTCCTTGGCAAGAGCGATAGCCTGGTTGAACTGCGGAGTCGCATTGTCAGCCGCGAGAGCTTTTACGAGGTCTTCAAGCTGAACCTGCAGCATGACGTTCATACCGCCCTTGAGGTCCAGACCAAGGTTGATCTCTTTTGCCTTAACGTCTTTGTAAGTGTAGCCGAGATATACTTTCTCATTTGAGATGGAGTCGATATACCACCTGTTCCTGTCCTTTGACAGTGAATCAAGGGCATATGCCTTGTCAGCCTCGGCGAGTTTGTTGTAGGCGGCGCTCTGCTGGAAAGCTGCTACTGCGTTCTGAGCATACTTGTCAGCCTTCTTCTCCTGAATGCTTGTTACAGCGGTGAAGGCAAGCTGCCAGACGCAGGCAAGACCAAGCAAGATGGCCACCAATCTGATTGCACCTTTGCTTTGCATTTGAAATAACTGTTATTTAATTGTTACAATTATCGTTTAAGGGGCCTGTTTTCCTTCGTGGGAGGGGTTAATCCACACTACGGGAAAATAGGCTGCAAATTTACTACTTTTTTCTTAGAAAGAAAGTTTCTTACAACTATTTTCATATGTTTCGGGCTCTTGCCCAGTATTGTGCGACAGCACTATTTTACACTCATTTGGGGTATTCTTGAGACAAATTCTTACATTTGCACTTCAGCGATGAAAAGAACAATGTCATATAGTTTTGCCGGCGCATTCGCCTTTTTGGCGATGCTCTCCACTGCGGCTCCCTCATTCGGACAACAAACTCCTGACACGCTTTCCATGGAGCAAGTCATGGTGAAATTGTCGGAAGCGGAGAAGTTCCGTAGTGAGTACAACTTCCCTGCGGCCGTTGATGTCTGCACCGAAATAGAGGATGCGGTTATCCCCGAAGAAGCGGAACATCTTTTCTCTGAGAGCATGCTCCTTTCCAGCAACGGAGAGAACATGATGGATTTCTGCAGCACCCCTAAGGTGGTGGCTAAGCAGAGGTTCCATTTGAAGGATTTCTTCCTGCATTATCCCTTAAAGGACCGTTCATGGCGCAATACCCCCAATGTTTTGGATACTTTAGGGGGAGATTTCGCGCACGTAATATATTTTCCGGAAGGTATAAAGGAAGCGATATATTCTGCGTATGACGGTCAAACCAGAAATCTCTATAGGACCACCTGGCAGGATTCTGTATGGACGGCGCCCGAACTTTTATCTGAAGGAGTGACATCTTCTGAAGATGAAATCTACCCGATCCTTTCTCCTGATGGCAGAAGGCTTTATTTCGCTTCGAAGGGCCTTTTCGGGATGGGCGGTTTCGACCTCTATGTTTCAGTAAAAGATACACGAACGGGTGAATGGGGTGTTCCAGAGAACATGGGGTTCCCTTATTCTTCTCCATACAATGATTATTTGTATTGCGTTTCAGACGACATGAGATACGCTTACTTCGCTTCGGACAGGGAATGCCCTGGCAGCGATAGCGTGTACGTTTATGTCGTTGAATACGAGACATCTCCGATCAGAAAGCACATTTCTTCCGCAAAGGACCTGGCAAAACTCTCCAGGCTTGATCTTCCTGAGGTCAACACTTCGTCCGGTTCCGACAAAAGGGTCGACACCTATCTTTCTTACTATTCGAATATCGCCGATCTCAAAGAGAAGATCAGGGTTTCTTCGGAAAGTATGGACAGGATGAGGACGTCGCTTTCAGGAGCTTCTGCGAGCCAAAAGAACACTCTTCTGGCCGATATCCAAAAGATGGAACAGGATATACCTGTATTGCAGGACTCTCTGAATAAAGAAACCAGAAGACTTCAGGATTACGAAATGGACCTCCTTTCGGAGGGGATTGTAATAGATCCGATCAAAGAGCTCAAGAAGAAAAGCGCTTCTGAGGGAAACGGCTTCTCCTTCCCGAACCTAAGGACCGGCCAGGATCTGGCCATCAAGGTACTTGAGCCCGAACCTGTCTTCGATTATTCGTTCCAGGTCCTTCCTGAAGGGCGTTTCGCTCTTGACAATACCCTTCCTTCCGGGCTCGTTTACCAGATTCAACTGTTCTCTCAACAGACGAAAGCGGATCCGGCCAAGCTAGGAGGATTGAGCCCTGTTTTCACCAGGGAGGACCAGCCTGGGAAAGTGGTTCATACTGCAGGATTGTTCAGGACATATAAAGATGTTCTCGCGAATCTGCCTAAGGCCAGACAGTCGTTCAAGTCCGCTTTCATCGTAGCCTTCCTGGACGGAAAGCCGGTCACAGTAGCGAAAGCCCGCGAGTTGGAAAAGACCATTCAGGAGACATACCTTATCAGAATTATCCCTAATGATGGAGCGAATCTTTCCGCAGCCGCAAGGGCGGCCGTCTCGGTAGTGTGCGATAAGGAACTTGTGCGCGAGAGCGTCGCCGGTAAAGTTTCTTTCACTCTTTCAGGATTCGGATCCAAGGAAGAAGCTGATGCTACTGCGAGGCTTCTTAAGTCCTCAGGTTTGTCCAACGTCTCGGTAGAATCTACAGGTCTGTCCATGCCATAGGCTAATGCCCTTACCACATATCGGAAAAATAAGATCGGGGAACGGAAAAACCGCTCCCCGAACCTGTAATTGCTGCGTTTGATGATTTTATTTTACGGCCGTTAATTTAAACCGTGTAAAATTATACCTTGGATAATTTAGCAAAGCAATTCAGGATCATTGCTTTGCGATGTTGTCTCTCATTTCGGTGTCGGCTTGGATGTTTTTCATCCTGTAGTAGTCCATGATACCGAGATTTCCGGTCCTGAATGCCTCCGCCATGGCCAGAGGAACCTGTGCTTCTGCCTCGATTACCTTGGCTCTTGCCTCTTGAGCCTTGGCTTTCATCTCCTGTTCGAGAGCGACAGCCATAGCCCTTCTTTCCTCGGCGCGGGCCTGTGCGATGTTCTTGTCGGCATCAGCCTGGTCCATCTGGAGAACAGCTCCGATGTTCTTTCCGATATCGATGTCAGCGATATCAATCGAGAGAATTTCAAAAGCGGTTCCGGCATCGAGACCTTTCTGAAGAACGACTTTGGAAATTGATTCAGGCATCTCAAGAACTTCGGCATGGCTTTCTGCAGAACCGATGGAAGAAACTATACCTTCACCGACCCTAGCAAGAACGGTTTCTTCTCCGGCACCTCCGACGAGTTGATTGATGTTTGCCCTGACGGTGACCCTCGCTTTACATATGAGCTGGATACCGTTTTTGGCGACTGCCGTTACAGGAGGCGTGTTGATGACTTTGGGGTTGACGGACATCTGTACCGCTTCAAAGACGTCTCGTCCTGCCAGATCGATTCCGGCGGCAGTCTTGAAGTCAAGAGGAATGTTCGCCTTGTCTGCTGAGATAAGGGCGTTCACGACCTTGGGTACATTTCCTTTGGCAAGATAATGCGCCTCAAGTTCATTTGCACGTAATGTAAGTCCGGCTTTTGTTCCGGTTATGAGAGCGATGACGATCGTTTTGGGATTGACTCCTCTCCAACGCATGAGAACCAGTTGAATAAGGCTGACCCTTACTCCGGACAGTATCGCCTGGAACCATAGGGCAACAGGGAAGAACCACAGGAGAATTACGAGGCCTACCAGTATTATTCCGGCCCAGATCAAAATTCCTTCCATATGAGATAATTATTTAATTAAGTATTCTTTTCACTTACGCCTTCTTGACGAAGACTTTGTTTTCTTCGACCCTTGTGACGACAATGTCGGTTCCTGCATCAATCATTCCTTCTGTAGAAGTCACCTCGACATTCTTTTCTGCTATGCGCGCTGTGCCCATCGGAGCCAACCTTGTAACGGCCTTGCCTTCCTGTCCGGGAGTGAATGAATCCGCTTTCGGAACTTTTGAACCGATCACGGTGTTAAGCTCAAGTTTCTTCCATGTTTTGCTTCTCATCAGGAACAGAATCGCTCCAACGACCAGGAGTATATTAATGATAATGACGATAATACCAGCCGTAACCGTCATCGAAAAAGCATAAAAGCAAGAAGCTATAAGGGAGGCTACACCAAGAAATCCGGCGACACCGATTCCAGGGATGAGGAACAGCTCTGCAAGAAGCAGCAGAATGCCGGTTATAATCAATAGAATAATGAGACCCATGTGTATCAGTAATAAATGGTTTTTGTCAGCCGTTCAATACGGTTAACAAATTTAATAAATTATCCCTAATATCATAAGTCACATGGCCAGATTTCATCTAGAGGCCGGAAAAAGACAGGCAGAAAAGCATTATTTCATGTTTGCCAGCATAAAACTCAGTAATATTGAAAAGAATACACTATCTTTACCGGACAAACAACACGCTACTGAATTATCAACTTAGCAAAGAAGAGATGAAAAAGAACATCATTACCGCGATTGCCGTGATATTCCTTTCCGGCGTTTTCGCATTTGCACAAGGCGGCCCCGGTGGTCCCGGCGGCCCTGGTTCCAGAGAATCGGCTGATTCCAAGGCTCCCCTGAATCTCACTGTCACAGAGGGACTTTTCGGAGTTTCACAGAATGAAAAAGACTGGTATTTCGACATTCCGGACGAGATCCTGGGAAGAAGGATACTGGCCGTCACACGTTATGTAAGCATGACTCCCGGTGCGTCTGAGTACGGTGGAGAAGAGGTCAATGAGGCTATGATTTATTGGGAGAAGGCCATCAACGGCAATCTTTTGCTCCGTGTTGACGTCCTCAATATTGCTGCCGACGAAGATCAGGACATCTACAAAGCAGTAAAAGTGAGCTCAGAAAACCCGATTGTCGCTTCGTTCAAACCCGAGAACGGAGGCAGTGCCGGAAGCACCAGAATCAAAGTCAACAGCCTTTTCGAGGGAGACCTTCAGGTGTTCTCTTTCAGCTCTGCCGGCAAACGCAGATACAATCTTGGAGGTGTAAAGGGTGATGCCAGTTTCATCAACAGCATCCGTACTTACCCGATCAATACTGAGGTTACAGTAACCAAGACCTTCACATACAGCACTCCTCAGGGCGGAGGACAGGGTGGACAGATGGGCCAGATGCGTGGACTTCCTGCCGGTTCTGAGGCGGGAGTCGTAACCATGGTCCTCAACACTTCCATGATCCTTCTTCCTGAGAAGCCCATGCAGCAGAGGTATTTCGATCCTAGGGTCGGTTACTTCGCTAACGGCTACAGCAAGTTCTCTGACAAGCAGCAGGAAGTTGAGACCGTTACTTTCATCACCCGTTGGAGGCTTGAAGCTCGTCCTGAGGATGTCGAGAAGCAGAAGAGAGGTGAGCTTGTTGAACCCATTAAGCCTATCGTTTATTATATCGATCCCGCAACTCCCAAGCAGTGGAGACCTTATCTTATCGCCGGCGTCAATGACTGGAACGCCGCTTTTGAGCAGGCTGGATGGAAGAATGCGATCCGCGCAGAGGAATGGCCGGAGGACAACCCTGATATGAGCATGGAAGACGCGCGTTTCTCCGTCATCCGTTACCTCGCATCCCCTACTGCGAACGCATACGGTCCCAATGTTCATGATCCTCGTTCCGGAGAAATCCTCGAAAGCCATATCGGCTGGTATCACAATGTCATGACCCTCGTACATGATTGGTATCAGGTACAGGCTGGTGCCGTTGATCCTCGTGCCCGCAGCATGAAGTACTCTGACGAGCTGATGGGCGATCTCATCCGTTTCGTTTCTTCTCATGAGGTTGGCCACACCCTGGGACTTCGCCACAACATGGGCTCCAGCAGCTTCACCCCTGTTGAGAAACTCCGCGATAAAGCATGGGTTGAAGAGCATGGACATACAGTAAGTATCATGGACTACGCCCGTTTCAATTATGTCGCGCAGCCTGAGGACAATATCGGAAAAGAAGGCCTTTATCCTCGTATCAACGACTACGACAAGTGGGCTATCGAATACGGCTACCGTCCTACGGAATATACAGATCCCGAGAAAGACCACCTTTATTGGAATAAGGTCATTATCGACCGTCTCAATGAGAATCCCGCCCTCTGGTTCGGTGGTGAAGGAAGCGACTCTGACCCCAGGGCACAGAGAGAGGACCTCAGCGATGATGCTGTTGCCGCCAGCAACTATGGTATCAAGAACCTTAAGAGAGTCATCGGTCAGATTCCTGAGTGGAACTATGAGGAGGCTGACATGTACACCAATATAAACAGGATGTATCAGGCTGTGATCAGCCAGTTCAACCGCTATATGGGACATGTAGCCGCCAATATAGGAGGCCGTTATGTTACCAATCAGAGTATCGAGCAGACAAATGCTCCCAAAAAGTATGCTCCGGTTCCCAAGGCCCGTCAGAAAGCAGCCCTCAACTTCATCAATGAGAATGTCTTTACAAAGCCTCAGTGGATTGTGGATGTACCGTATGTCTTCAATCTTACTGACCGTCCCGACAACTATCTTTACACTATTGTCAACGGTGTTGTAAGTTCTTCCGTCCTTCTTTCAACGGCAAAACTTGACCGTCTGGAGCAGTTCGCATTGTATGATTCTTCCAATTATGGAGCCGGCGAGTACCTTTCCGACCTTTATGACATGGTGTTCTCAGAGCTTGGCAAGGGCAAAGCGGTTGACAGCTACCGCCGTTATCTGCAGCGCAGGTATGTGACTGCCGCCCTTGAAGCTTATACTGCTGCAGCTGCTACTTCAGATGGCAAATCATTGCTTCTTGGACAGCTTGTCGATATTCAGGAGAAGGCTGCCAAGGCCAAGTCTTCTGACTCTGCTACAAAGGCACACTGGCTTGCAATCTCAAAGCAGATTGAAAGTGCTCTGAAGAAGTAGTCATTAAGAATCTGGATTCAACTATTTCCGGCTGGGTTTCATATGAAATCCCGGCCGGAATTGTCATTTTGCTTGGCACAAGTGTTCACAACGCATGAGGGGCAATGTTTGGATTTCCGGTCGGAAAGATGTTGCTAAAAATAAGATTAGTTTCTAACTTTCGGGAAAAGAAGTGTTTGCCATGAGAAAATCAGTCTTTTTCCTTGCGGTTTCCGCAATGTTTTTCCTTTCTTCTTGCAAAGAGGACATACCGGCTCGTTTCGAGGAAGGTCCCTATACCGTAACAACTCTTCAGAAAGGGATGTTTGACATTGAGGACAGCAATTCCTCCAATCCTGCAGGAGTGCATGAGGGAGGTATGAACAACTGTTCCAACATGTATCTTGTATTGGGCAAGAAGAAAGCCCTTCTTATAGACCTTTCCAATGACATCAAGTGGGCGGACAATGCAGCGGAATCTCTCCGCAAGGTGTTCTATGACCTTGCAGGAAAGAGAGAGAAGATCATCACCATCACCCATGTCCATGGTGACCATACCGGCATGCTTCATGCGTTCGTCGACGACCCGGAAGTATCGTTCTTCCTTCCGAAAAAGGATTTCGAAGGTGACAAAAGATTCCCGGAAGACCGCACAGTCATCATTGACGACGGGTTCGTCTTCGATTTAGGCGGGGTCAAGGTTGATGCGATAGACGTCCAAGGGCACACCCCTGGTTCCATGGCCTTCTATGTCGAAGGGCAAGATGCCCTTTTTTCCGGTGATGCAGTGGGCTCGGGCAGCGGAGTCTGGATTTTCTCTCTTGATGGGTTCAAGCAGTTTGAAAAAGGGCTCGCCAACCTTATTGCATTCTTGGAGAATCCAGCCAACGGAGTCAATCTTGACAAGCTTACTGTTTATGGTGCTCATGCTTGGCAGAAAGGCCAGAAACCGAAACTTGATATGCCTTTCATTTACGACTTGCAGGGAGCGGTCGACGATATAGAAGCGGCGAAGGCTGTTTGGGAACCGTATAGGACGGGAATGCCCATGTTGAATGCGAATTTCAAGCATGGTGAAGGTACTATCACTTGGAGTACGGATTCATATGCGAAACTTTGTGCGGAAAAAGGAATTGAAGTCGCTTTGACGGAGTAGCCCCTTCTAAAAAAACGGGATTCAGTATAAAAAAGGAGGGATGGAACCAAGTGAAGTTCCACCCCTCTTCCATTTCTATCAAGGTTGAAAGTCTTGATCAGAAGTTCCAGCGGAAGGGCTCCTGCTCTGCCATAGCCTTGATTATGGGATCATCGTCATATACAAGCTTCGTATCAACATCGAATATCATCGTAGGCTTTGTTTCCGGATTGTATGGTTCCCAAGTGAGCTTCTTGATGCTTGGGTTGCCGTCTTTCGCGAAGGATACCCACACGTCGCTCATCTTATCCGCTAAAGCATATGCCTCCTTTTCCGTACCGGTCATATGACGGCCGAGATATATGTTGTTGAACACGAAAGAGATTTCCATGTTATGCATCGACTTCAGGGCTCCATCAAGTATCGGGGAGTTCTTAGCGAAGATATACAGATACTCGGGAGCACCTTTCCAAGCATAGCGGACATCAAGTTCCGCAGTTGATCCCGCCCTTGAAGTAGCCTCTGAATAGTTGTGTCCTACAATTACTGGAACATCTCCTGAAATAGCCTCTACCTCTGGTGCACCGAGCTGATAAGGAAGGACTTCACCGTCACGGACAGGACCGACACCCATCATACCGACATTGATGCCTGCCGCACGCAGATTGGCCGAAGCTTTCTTTGATGCTTCAAGGAGTTCTGTGTAAGGAACTTCCTGGATTTTGTCAATAGTCTTTTCATCAAGCCCAAGAGCTTTTGCTGTCTCGATTCCGATCTGGCGGGAGGCCTCGGGTTCAGTAACCGTCATTATAGCTCCACTTTGTACTGCGGCCTTATTGAACAGCCCTTTTGCTGAAGGAGCGGCAAGCAGGATATTGACTTTTCCGCCACCTCCTGACTGTCCGAATATCATCACGTTGTCCGGGTCTCCGCCGAATCCCTCAATGTTCTGCTTGACCCATTTGAGCGCCATGATCATATCCATGACACCTGCTACTCCGGAATATTTGTATTTTTCTCCGAAAGCCGAGAGGTCAAGGTAGCCGACAACATTCAGACGGTGGTTGAGGTTAACCAGGACAACATCCTTTTTGGCAAGGTTGGCTCCGTCATAGAACGGGAGTTCACTGCCGGCGCCCATTGAGTATCCGCCGCCATGGAGCCATACCATGACCGGACGCTTCTTGCCGTCATTGATACCTTTTGTCCATACGTTGAGAACCTGACAGTCTTCACTCTGTGTTCCGTCATCCCAATGGAACATGAAAGCCTGCTTGTCGCTTTGCCACCCGGTCCTGATATCCTGAGGGGACTGAGGGCCATAATATAGGCAGCTTCTTACACCGTCCCAGGAATCGGGTTCGGTCGGAGCCATGAACCTTTCTGCCTTGGCGTAAGGGATTCCTTTGAAGGTGTATATCCCGTCCTCAATGTACCCGGAGACAGAACCGTAAGCCGTCTTCACTACTGCATCGGTGGAGTTTACCACCATTGTGGGCCCTTTGTCGTACTTGTCTGAACAGCAGGCCATGACCGCAAAGGCCGAAACAAGTAATGCGATTGTTTTCTTCATGATGAATGTGATTTTGTGCCGAAAGTTAGGTTTTCTGTGCAAGAACGGCTGTTCCTCATCAACAAATTGTTCTACTGCATCGTTACGATATGCATTTTTGTCGGGCTCTTGCCGAAATGGTGATTTTTAAATCTATCTTTGCGGAGCAAATTCAAAAGCAATGAAATCAAAACTCTTACTTTTTATTCTTTTCCTTCCGATAGTTGTCGGATGCATTGACAAGAATTATGATCTGGACGAACTTGAAGTAAAAGGCACGATCCTGACCAACTTGGAGATTCCCGTGGGGAATTTCAAAGAGGTGCGTCTCTCTGACATGGACATAGATCTCGGAACAGAATTGATGGACGAATATGGGAGATACCATATCGACCTCTCAACGGACATCCATGGTCTCGACTTCGATTACGGCGATGACCTTTCCTTCGAAGAAGCGGAACTCCATATGGTCATTTTGAATACCATTCCCCTGGACATGGACCTCTCGGTGTACCCCATAGATGCCGAAGGAGTTCCTGTCCGCGATGTGCGTATAACGGTTGAGGCCGGCCAGAAACCAGCCATTTCCGCAGGGTCAGTCGGAGCCCCTTCCACAAACAATATCGTTCTCAGGGTGACTTGCGAGGGCTCTCTCCACATGGAGGGTATCCATGTCCTTTTCAAAGGCAATACCGGTGCCGGCCATGAGTGGGAGACCTTGAAGGGCGATCAGGGTTTCAAGATGAACAACGTCTATCTCAAGATCCCCAAAGGGCTCAAGCTTTCCTAACCTTCAATATCGTCGTTCTTATGAAAAAAACATTCACAATCGCGATATCTCTTCTGTCGGTCAGTCTCGGGGCTTTCGCCCAGAGCAATTTCAGGGCAGGATATTTCATGGACGGGTATCTGTACAATCATACGATGAATCCCGCCTTTTACGCAAACAAAGGTTACGTAAGCGTCGGAGTGGGAAACATCTCCCTCAACACTCAGTCCAATCTGGGTGTCAGCACCTTCCTGTATCCTACCGGTAACGGCAAATCCGAGTTCTTCCTGAGCGACAACGTCTCTTCGTCGTCTTTCCTCAAGAAAATCCATGCGAACAATTTCGAGAATGTTTCCCTGGGAGCGGATCTGGTCAGTTTCGGATTCTGGACCAAGAGGAACCATTTCCATTCTTTCAGCGCCTCCGTTCAGGTAATGGAAAGCGTTTCCGCCCCTTACGACGTGTTCCGGTTTCTCAAGGAAGGGACAACCAACGGTACCGGATATGATCTATCCGGTTTCGGAGGCAGGATGAGGGGATACGTCCAGTTAGCTTATGGAATGTCAGTCCCCCTGACGGACAATATCAGAGTTGGCGGAAAGGTTAAAACCCTGGTCGGCTTGGTATACATGGATGCCAGATTCAACAAGTTCGATGTGAATCTCTCCGGAGAGAGGTGGAACGTCTCGACCGACGGAATCCTTACTGCAAGCAATGTCCCAGCCACCCAGAAGGGCGGATCAGTCCCCATTTCGGATGTGTTCAATTTTGATAACTTTGATGTTGAATCCATGCGTCCCAGCGGATTCGGGATGGCGGTGGACCTGGGTGTCAAATGGGATGTGCTCCCTTGGCTTGAAGTCTCCGGTTCTATCGTGGACCTGGGGTTCCTCGGCTGGAAGCTTGATACACGCATGGCCACAGGAGGATCGTGGGAATATACCGGTTTCGACAACATCGAGGTGACCGGGGAAGGATCCTACCAGGATCAGCTTGACAGGAAGATGGAAGAACTTGACCAGCTGGTCGAGTTCCATAAATCCGATTCCGGGTCCCCCATGACCTTCATGCCTGCTACAATCTATGCCGGAGCCAAGGCCAAGCCCAATAGCTGGTTCTCCGCGGGGCTGCTCGGAACAGCCCGTCTTGAAGGGAAATATTCCTGGGCGGAGATAAGGGCTTCCGCGAATCTTGAGCCAACTCATTGGTTCGGGTTCTCGGCCAGCGCCGCATACGGAAGTTTCGGCCCCAAGATCAGCACCGCACTCAATCTCCGTGCTCCTGTAGTTGCTCTTTTCTTCGGAGGGGAACTCTCTTCATTTAACTTTGTCAGCACCAATCCCGACGGAAGCAACAAGATGAAGGACATCTTCAACGGCGATTCATTCATCGTTCCGAGGGGCAGGCTCAACATGAACCTTGTTTTCGGACTGAATTTCGTGTTCGGCAAACCCACCGTCAAGAGATCTATCTGACGTTTTTTCTTATATTTGTGGTCCGGACCTGCTCATGTAGCGGGCGAAACGGACGAACGGAAATATCCACTATTGTTATGAAAAAGATTCTACTCATTGTTTTTGCCGCAATGTTTGCGGTCCAGTCTTTCGCTCAAGATGACGACCATTCTTTGGTGGTTGCGTCTTCAGATGACGAGAAAGTAAAGTTTGAGATGCTTTCCCACATGGGATATGGATTTCATATTGTGAAGAGTGATGATTTTGATCCTAAAGCAGCAGGTGAATTTTTCATCAATATTGCAGACCTGAAACTCTATCCGATTGAACAGTTCGGTTTTGAAATCGGCATCGACCTGCTTCTCAACCACTTTAACCAGAAGAATTCGATGTTCTTCGTTGACAATTCCAGAATTATTCAAAATTCCTTGTTTGTGGATACCATATCCGGTTATGATAAGCTCAGAACCGGTTTCACAACGGTAAGCTTCAATGCACCAGTATTGGCGAAAGGGAAATTCGGCAAGTTCGAAATAGGCGCCGGAATCGACGGCAGCTGGAACTTGACCGGTAACACATGGTACAGATATAAGAGCAATGGCCACAGGACAGAGGTCAGGGAAAACAAGGGCAAGGTGAACAGCCTTACTTATGGGCTTTTGGCGACCGTCTCTTATGACGGCTTCGGCATCTATTTCAGATACCGCCCCAAATCGCAGAAACTTCTTCCCCAAGGCAGCATTGATTTTACATATATGACTGTCGGAGTCGCTTTCGATTTCTGATTATTGAAAAACTGAAAGATGAAAAAGCTTTTGATCATCATGACTGTGGCACTGATGTCAATGACATCTTTTGCACAGAATTCAGTTGTCGGGACATGGTATGCGGAAGACGCCCATGAAGGGTCATCTTCGGAAGAGGGGGTCAATGTCGATATGTCCGTGACAGCCTATGATGAGATTTCTTTTTCGACAAGCACGTTCCAAAGGAAATTTTCCTCCGTCATGTTGATGGATGCAGTAAAAGATGGCAAAAAAGTCCCGCTTTCCTTGACGGTTAAGGGGTCCATGAAAGGAACCTGGTCGCTATCTGACGGAATACTCACAATTACTCCGGACAAAAAGGCCAAACCGGATCTTGATGTCGAGACTGAAGGTTTTCCGGGCGTTGTTAAGGCAATGCTTGTCGGCATGATGAAGAAGGAGGTGAAAGACGCCCTTGTATCGGAAGAGAGATATGAAGTGTTGTCTTTATCTGACACGGAACTCAAAATCAAGAATATTCCAGACCCAAAGTCGAAGAATCAGGAGGCTCCTGAGGAAACCGTATATAAGCGCAAATAGAGGCTTCTTTAAAAACGGTTATCAATAATCCCGCCGATTCGGAAGTATATTCCGTTTCGGTGGTTTTCTTGTTATGCTTAACAAGAAGCGATTTTGACTATCTTTGCTCAACAAATGAATTCCTATGAAACAATCAACCTTATTGTCTTTCTTGGCGGTTTCCCTTATCCTGGTGTCGTGCGGAAAGGAACCTGCCCCTTCCAAAACAACAGCATCAAAAATAGAACAAGGGTTCATTACTCCTCCTAATGAAGCCAAACCCCGTGTCTGGTGGCATTGGCTCAACGCCAACATTACCGAGGAGGGAATTAAAGCTGACCTGGACTGGATGAACAGGGTCGGTATAGGGGGATTCCATAACTTCGACGCTAATCAGAACTCCCCTCAGATTGTGAAGACCAGGCTTGTCTATATGACTCCTGAGTGGAAAGACACTTATCGCAGGATGACCCGTATGGCTGACTCTTTGGGCTTTGAGATGGCAATTGCTGCTTCTCCAGGGTGGAGTGAAACCGGAGGCCCTTGGGTGAGCGATGAGCACGCCATGAAGAAACTTGTGTGGAGCGAGACTCCTGTTGCAGGAGGAACCGCATTCAAAGGAAAACTGCCTCAACCTCCTTCTGTCGCCGGAGTGTTCCAGAACTTCATGACTTCAGAAGGAAGGCAATCGGATTTCTATAGGGATGTCGCAGTCCTTGCAATCAAACTTCCTGACGCCGACAAGACTCTTTCGGAGCTATCCCCGACTATGACTACCTCGGGCGGCAATCTTACCCTTGATATGCTCTCTGATGGTGATTTGGCTTCTACCGGAAAACTCTCTGTCGGGAAGGACGGCAAGGCTTGGATACAATATGAGTTCCCGACTCCTGTGACTTTCTATTCTGTGAGTGAAGCCGGTGGTGCATCCATGGCGGCTTTCGGCTCTGAGGCCTCTGCGGATTATGCTGACCTTGAATACGGCGATGATGGCGTAGACTTCAAGAAGATTACAGCAATTCACAGTACCAGCAAAGTGAACGCCGGCGTTTTCACATTCGCCCC
>DBWN01000094.1:25868-27448 GCA_002308935.1 Bacteroidales bacterium UBA1237
CGCAGGGAATGGACCTTACAGAAGACATGATCGCTCTTGCCGCCATGTTCGGGATAGACATATTTGGCGGAACTCGTGATATTGACGTCGCGGAGTTCAATTTGATGACGACTCCGAGAGTCAACAGGTTCATTGAAAAGGCCGGTTTCTGTGCTGCGAATGATCTTTACGACGGAGATACCCCGCCATCTGATAAGTCGCTTGCCGTTGACGGTGATCTTATTGTCGACCTTACGGACAAGATGGGTCCCGACGGATCAATTGAATGGACTCCTGCAGACGGAAAGTGGAAGATCCTTCGTTTTGGTTATTCTCTTACCGGCAAACAGAATGCGCCTGCTTCTCCTGAGGCTACCGGCCTTGAAGTGGATAAGTTCAATCCGGATTATGTCAGGGAGTATCTGGAGACTTATCTTGACATGTATGAGGACGCTACGGGCGGTCTGATGGGCGATAAGGGACTTACGCACATTGTTACCGACAGTTGGGAGGCTGGTTGCCAGAACTGGAGTGATGACATGAGGACGTATTTCAAGGACCTTCGCGGATATGACCTTCTGAGATATCTGCCGACAGTCGCAGGGTATATAGTTGATGATGCCGAAACTTCCGACAAGTTCCTGTGGGACTTCAGGAAGACGATAGGTCAACTTATCGCAACCAACCATTATGACGTGATTTCCGATGTGCTTGCCCGCAGGGGACTCAAGCGATATACGGAATCCCATGAAAGCCAAAGAGCTTTCCCTGGAGATGGGATGGAACCTAAGAGGAATGCTGATATTCCTATGGCTGCGACATGGACACCGACAGACGGTACGTTGACCGGGACGAACAAAGAATATGAGGCTGACGTCAGGGAATCCGCATCGGTTGCGCATATCTATGGACAGAAGTACGTTGCCGCTGAGTCTTTGACGGCAATGGGCATGACCGGATCTGCATGGAGCTGGTCACCGGAGACACTGAAACCTACGGCGGATTTGGAACTTTCTTCCGGATTGAACCGTTTCGTCCTTCATTCTACTGTACATCAGCCGGATGATGAACATATGCCAGGTCTCAGTCTCGGCATATTCGGCCACTGGTTCAACCGCCATGAGACTTGGGCGGAACTTGCAGGACCATGGATGACATATCTTGCCCGTTGTTCTTTCATGATGCAGCAGGGTAAACCGGTAGAAGACATACTGTATTTCTACGGAGAAGACAACAGTCTCACCACCCTTTTCAAGAATGGCCAGCCTCCGATGCCGAAGGGTTATTCATATGATTTCGTGAATGCTGACGCACTGGAGAATGTCATTGGTTTCTCCGGAGGAAAAATAACCACTCCTGCTGGAACCACCTACAGTCTTCTTGTTCTTGGCGACAATGCATCAAGAATGACGATGAAGACATTGAAGAAAATAGAGCAGCTTGTAAGAAAAGGCATGACTGTTCTAGGTGACAAGCCGTTGATGACCCCTACTTTAGAAGACGATGACGAGCAGTTCAAGGCTCTTGCTGACCTGCTTTGGGACGGAGCGGCATCAGGTCATAAGGTCGGCAAAGGAATGGTCTACTCCGGAAAAGACATT
>DBWN01000173.1:0-1540 GCA_002308935.1 Bacteroidales bacterium UBA1237
TCATGGAAGACGTACTTGATATCTGAAGAGATCTTCGGCCGGAGCTTGCCTTCATCCATCAATTCAGAGAAGAACTCGGAATGATGGACTATCCTTATGCTTCCCAGTTCGTAATGGTCCTTGAACATCTTGTAGCATATGGGGCAAGAAAGAAGAAGGGTGTCACAACCGCTGGCCTTTATTATCTCGACATTACGGTCGAACATCTCCTTCGCCTGAGCGAATCTTCCTGCAAGAAGCATGGGACGCCCGCAGCATACTCCGCCGTCAGGATCCATCAGCTTGTATTTCACACCGGCTTTATCAAGAACGGAGAGTGTCGCTTTCTTGATGGAAGGGGTGAGCTGAGTCATGCATCCCGCGAAATACAGCACATTGCCGGAAGTAGCGGCGACCTGTGATTTGAAGGGTGCCACATCTATGCAGGAGTAATCCTGGTTGATGGCGTATTTCCTGGTGGCGCGCTGAGCGACCCTCATGACGTTCCCTTCGACTCCCACCTGACATACCACCGAGCACTTTCCGCAAAGAAGGCATTTGTCGCTTATCTCCTCAATCCTCTTCTCGTTGTTCCTTCTTATCTGACGGTTCAGATACACTGTCGCATCCTTGATGTTCGCCTTCCTCACGCTCATAGGGCACGCGTCGATACATACTCCGCAGTTAGGGCAGGAGTACACTTCCACACGGGCGAATCCGCGCCTTGCGTTCCTTATCCTGAGTCCTGCGTTCCTCATGGGGATGAGCATCATTTCAGCAGGAATGTGCATGTATCTTGTGAACGGAAGCACACACATGAAAACGCACAGGGCTATGGAATAGGCCCACCAAGTGGGGAGCATATTGAGATTGTTCCCGAGGAACTGCCTGAAAAGCCAGTTGGTGGGAAGAGTGAGAAAACTGCCTCCACTGATATCCGCTGTGAAGCTTTCGGCAAGAAGCCTGAGCGGGAATATCGCCCACAGGGAATACAGACCGATTGTATCAAGGAAAGCGGGTCTTGTCGTCCTTCTCATTCCGAAAAGACGTGAACGCACCCTCTTTATCATGGCGAGGACAATACCGCTAAGAACCAGCAGCAGGAAGAAATCCATCAGGAAGAACATCACCGCTCCCCTTACCGTCATCTCGTTCTCAGAGACGAAGAAGTTGAAGAAGATAGGATAATAGAAGAACTTGGCTCTGCTCGGCATGAAGAGGAAAACTTCAACATGGCCCAGAAGGATCAGCATGAACCATCCGAAAGCTATGCTTGAATGCATATAGCCAAGAAGGCGGTTGCGTTTCCACAGCTTGACATGGAGAAGACAGTTCGCGAAAATGTCCCAGACGTTCTTCAACATCGTCTTGGGGGTGACGAGGGAAATCAGGAACCGCTTGCGATCCTCAAGAGGAAGCTGGCGCATGATCTTGAAGATACCGTATACGCAGTATCCCAGAACGAAGACCATTCCGAACACGAACGGAAGGACGAATGGATGGAATCCGTTTGCTATCCTGTCAATCATATCTTCACCTCCACTTCGTTCGAGAAATCGTA
>DBWN01000173.1:1674-6539 GCA_002308935.1 Bacteroidales bacterium UBA1237
TGGATGGCGAGAATGACTTTCCTCAGGCTCATCCCGGAGAAAGGGGCTCCTGTGCATGTGGCGCTGCAACTGCCGCACCCCATGCAGATCCTCACATCCGGCTCAATCTGCTCAATCCTGTGATAGAGCGAGAAGTCGACCTTGTCAAGGTCAACGGCCGATGAGGGAGAGAGTTTGAATCCGAAATCCATTACTGCAGGTTGTTGAGGTATGAATGTATGGCGAGAGCGGCGCTTCTGGCTTCGGCCACGGTCTCAGGTATGGTCTTGGCGCCTGTGCATGCTCCTGCAAGGAAAATACCCTTCCGGGGGGATTCGGTGATGGAGAGGATGTTGTCCTTGCTCTTCAAGAATCCGTCACTGTCAGTCTCAAGAGAAATCTGCTTAGCTATCGAGGAGTTGTCCGGATTGTTGACTATTCCCGCCATCAGGACAAGAAGATCAAGCTGCACCTTGATGGGCTTTCCGGAAAGCGTATCCTCGGCCTTGACTTGTACTCCGCCTGATATGGTCTCGGAGACTTCCGATACCCTTCCCCTTATGAAATGTATCCCGAAGTCCCTCTGGGCACGGATGTAGAAGTCCTCGTATTTCTTGCCGAAAAGGCGGAGATCCATATAGAAGCAGTATACTTCGGCATCAGGGAACTTTTCCTTGATTTCAATAGCCTGCTTGATGGCTGTGATGCAGCAGACCTTTGAGCACTGGGAATTACCGGCCTTGAGGTCTCTTGAGCCGACGCAGTGCACGAATCCTACTGCCTTGGGAAGCGAAGGGACCCTATGGTCGTCTCCGGTATTGAACCAGTTCTCGAGATCAGCGTTGGTGATGACCCTGTCATAGATGCCGTATCCGTATTCCTCTTTCCTGGCTGCAGGGAAAAGAGTGAATCCGGTTGACATTAGGATGGCTCTTGCAAGCACGTTCACTCCGTTCGATAGCATTACGCTGTACCCGTCCTTGAGGCGGTTGCAGGATGAAACCTCCGTTGAAAGGTATATGTTCGCTTCCATTATGTCTTCACGGAGAGTGGACACTATCTGCTGTGCGTCGCCCATATCCGGGAAAAGACGGTTCCATGACGCCACATGTCCGCCAAGGTGATCGTCTTTTTCGACCAGCACAGGTTTGTATCCGAGGGCAAGAAGCTGCTTTGCGGCCTCCATGCCGGCTATTCCGCCACCTATGATCACGACGTGCTCCTTCCTTATCTGAGGTTGAGGGGATTCCTGCTTCAAGGACTTCTTCTGAGCCCTTTCCTCTTTTCTGGCTTCCCTTCTTTCGGCAGCCGTCGTCTTCTGATTGTCTTGTGTCGCCATCTCTATTCTGTCTTATGGATGTAAGGCATTCCCTAACAGCACTTCATTACTGAAGGGAGAGCAGGTCTCATGATGTCTTTCTCGTTCAATCCGAGATACTTCTTGGAAGGGTCATACTCGATACCGATCTTGTCAAGAAGAGGTTCGACCGCGACCTGATGCATCTGGAGTCCTAAGTCCCAAGGATCGTATCCAAGTACCATGCCGGCGAGTTCCTCGTAGGTGAATACGGGGATGCCGTATCCGTTCTCACCGTAAGTCTTACCGTTCATCTCGGAGATCACATACTGCCATCTGTCAAGGAAATAAGGGCATCCGGGGCAGTTGGTTATGATAAGGTCGGGATGGAAGGGTTCCATCGACTCGAACTTCTTGTGGGTGTTGGAAAGAGAATATCCCCTGTTCGCCTTGACCAGATACTGCCTGAACCCGAATCCGCAGCAATGCCTTCTTTCAGGATAATCGATCACCTGGCCTCCCCAGGATTCAGCCATGCCGCTCAGAACGCAAGGGTATTCGGCGCCACCGACTCCCTTGTGAGGGAACATCTTTGAATAGTGGCAACCGATATGCTCGACAACTCTTAGCGGTTCGCCGGTCTCCTTGTTGACAAGGCGGTACTTCGCCCTTTCGGCGATGTCGTTCCTGAATTTGTAGATAAGGTCACTTGCATGAGCGACGTATTCAGGCTTCTCGAATTCCCTGCGGCAAGCTTTCCAGAGGTGCTCCCTAATCCTTGCCTCAAGTTCCGGGAACTCCCTCCAGGTCTCGAGGATCTCAGTGTAGTTTCCGAAGGAGGTTATGCAAGAACATACAAGATTCTTGTAGCCTGCCTCAGTCATCAGGGCGAACTGCCTGGCGACAATGGTCATCACGGTTTCCTGGGGAATGGTATCTGAATGATATGAGATACCGCCGCAGGTGGTATGATGAGCTGTCTCGTAGATGTCTTTGCCGAGAAGATCCCTGCAGATTTTCAGGAAGTACACCTCAGAAGCAGGGAAAAAGCTCTGCCTGATGCAGCTTCTTGCGTAGAACCAGTGGTCAGAAGGAATCTCCTTCTGATAATCGGACCATATCTTCTGTTTGCCTTGATATATCATAGAACTGTTTTCTAAGGTTGAGAGAAAGAGCTACTCGTTGTTGAAATGTCCCGGGGAACAATGCTCGAATGTGTACTTCAGGTACTCGTCCATTTCCATTCCCATTTCAGCGGCTTTCTTCTTGGAGCCCTCCTCGATCATTTCCATATGGGCTGTACCACCGGTCTCATCGAATATCGCCTTGAGTTCATCAAGGTCTTCCTTTTCAATCTTACGGAGAGCGCCTGGACCGCTCTTCATGTAATTGGCTCCGACACGAGCATAGACGTCCTCCTTATGGTTGAGGACCCATTCGAAGACCGGACCGGATTCCGGATGGTCTTCATACTTGAAGGTCTCAGGATGGACGCAGTATCCGTAATTGAGTATGTTTCCGTTGAGAGCTTTTGAAAGCGGATAGAGCTGACGCCCTCTTTCAGATTCGGTGAAATACCCCAGCCTTGTGGAAAGTGTACGGAGAGCCATGACGACAAGTCCTGCCCCGTTTTTCCTGGGACATCTTGTGACGCATGACATGCATTCACCGCAATACCAGATGGTTTCGCTCTTGAGCAGAGCGAGGATATCGTCATCGTTTTTCCTCTGGACGGTATCCACTATCTTCCTGGGGTCATATTTGTAGAACTCGGCTGCAGGACAAATGGCTGTGCATGTACCGCAATTGATGCAGGTCTTCATGCCCTCTTTGAAGCGGTAGTCCTTGCATAGTTCATAATAAAGTTTACCCATATGATCAGATTTTGGTTTCAGTAACTTGCAAAGTTACTAATAACCCAACGAATAAGCAAACCAATGGACATCCGTCCCATGATTCTGAAGCCCGAGGAAGAACGGGGTGAGACTAATGAAAATCCCCGCCATCACGGCGGGGATCCAACCCTATTACAATTTTGTTAACCTTTGCTGAGCAATCAGAAACTCAGCACACACCAAACAATCACATGATGAAAGAAAAAGCTTTTGATAAGTCCTGTTTCTATCACATCTAAAGTCAAGGCAAGTTCTGTGCCAAAGGTAAGGCCATAAAACGGATATGGCTACACAAAAAACGTTCAAACATTGTCATTTTTGATTCATGTTTCAAAAAAAGCAAAAACTTGTTCCATTCCTGATGGATTTCAAGAGCACTTTGGGTATCTTTGTGAAGAAAGAGAAAGGAAACCGCCTCTGATTAATCAATCATTAATTCATATGTTCAACAAACTCTTCAAAATGGCCCTATCAGCCGGTATCGCCATGTTGGCTCTCAATTCCGTAGCAGGTGCGCAGAATCTGCCCTATCAGGACAAATCCCTTTCACCAGAGCAGAGGGCAGCTGACCTCCTTTCCAGACTGACCCTGGAAGAGAAGGCGTCCCTTTGCCTCAACGCTTCACCCGCCATACCCCGACTCGGGATAAAGGCGTACAACTGGTGGAGCGAGGCTCTCCACGGAATCGCAAGGAACGGTTCAGCCACCGTATTCCCTCAGCCCATAGGCATGGCGTCCTCGTTCGATACCGACCTCGTATACGAAGTGTTCACCGCAGCGAGCGATGAGGCCAGAGTGAAGAACCGCTTGGCAGCCGCCCAAGGTGACGTCAGAATCTACCAGGGTCTTTCGTTCTGGACTCCGAACATCAACATATTCCGTGACCCGAGGTGGGGACGCGGCATGGAGACCTACGGAGAAGACCCATACCTCACCGGACAGATGGGTATAGCGGTAGTGAAAGGTCTCCAGGGTGACCCCGGTTCAGGAGTGCTCAAGACGCATGCTTGCGCAAAGCATTATGCAGTCCATTCAGGCCTTGAATCCCACCGCCACTCGTTCGACGCGCAGGTATCCGAGAGGGATCTGAGGGAAACCTACCTTCCCGCTTTCAAGGATCTTGTGACCAAGGCCGACGTCCAGGAAGTGATGACTGCGTACAACCGCTTCAGAGGTGACCCCTGCGCGGCTTCAGACTACCTGGTCAACACCATACTCCGCGGAGAATGGGGATACAAGGGAATGATAGTTTCAGACTGTTGGGCAGTTCCGGACTTCTTCCAGAAGGGACACCATGAGATTGTGGACAACGCCACCCTCGCTGCTGCTCTTGCTGTCCATACAGGTGTGGACGTCGAGTGCGGAAGCACCTACGTCAACATCCCTGAAGCAGTCCAGATGGGAGTTCTTGACGAAGCCGATCTGGACAGGAACCTCCTGAGGGTCCTCACCCAGAGGTTCCGCCTCGGTGAAATGGACGGAGAGTCTCCTTGGGACTCCCTGCCGGAGAGCATCGTCGAAGGCGATGAACATCGTGCGCTTTCACTGAAGATGGCCCGCGAATCGCTGGTCCTTCTTCAGAACAAGGGAGGAGTCCTTCCACTGAAGGAAGGCCAGAAGATAGCCCTCATCGGTCCTAACGCCGACGACACTGAAATGATGTGGGGAAACTACAATCCTGTCCCCAAATCGAC
>DBWN01000079.1:0-2748 GCA_002308935.1 Bacteroidales bacterium UBA1237
AGGCTTGACTGCATATTCTCCGGAGACAACGATTCCGCCTCCATTTCGGTATCGAAGATGCATTCAATACCGGGATGGGCAGGAAGAGGCGTCAACATGGACAGAGCGCTACTCGAGGGGAACGGAAGGATAAGCCTTCTTGACGGAGAAAGCGGTGACACGCTGTTCGTCAACACCTTCTCCACCCTCTTCCAGGAATGGCAGAGTACAGAGGAGGCCACCACGTGCGTCAAGGCGTTCGAGAACGTGTTCCTAGTCCCGATGCCCAAGGCGAAAGCCACTGTTAGCATAGAACTGTTCGACTCCAGAAGGAAGGTTTCCGCCAGCCTCTCATACCCGGTCGACCCTGATGACATTCTGATAAGGCCGTTCACGGGAGAGCCTCTCCCCCACGAATACATCCACTACAGCGGAGACCCTTCCCGGAAGATCGACATAGCTGTCATCGCGGAAGGATACACGTCCGATGAAATGGACCTTTTCATGGAAGACGCCAGGAAAGCCGTGGAAAGCATCTGGACTCACGAGCCGTTCTCCAGCATGAAGGACAGGTTCAACATCGTGGCGGTGAAAGCCGCATCAAAGGACAGCGGAGTATCCGTCCCCAGACAGGGAAAGTGGAAGAACACGGTCCTCGGGTCGCATTTCGACACGTTCTATTCCGACCGGTACCTTACCACTCTCAACCTTTTCGACCTTCATGACTGCCTTGAGGGAATACCCTATGAGCATATCATAATCCTCACCAACACTGACACTTACGGTGGAGGAGGGATATACAATTCATACGTACTGGTGGCCGCGCATCACAGATTCACCTCCCCGGTCGTAGTGCACGAGTTCGGGCACAGTTTCGCAGGCCTCGCCGACGAATACTACTACGATGACCAGTACGAGAACATGTACCATCCGGACATAGAGCCTTGGGAGCCGAACATCACCACCCTCAACGACGGCGGTGCGAAATGGAAGGATCTTCTCGGAGTTGAAGGCGTAGGCTTCTACGAAGGAGGAGGATACATGTCAAAAGGCGTATGGCGTCCCAGCGACGACTGCCGCATGAAGACGAACACCTACCCGAAATTCTGCCCCGTATGCGAAAAGGCTATAAGGGACATAATCAACTACCAGACGGTCAGCAACAAATAAGAGAGCATGACAGAAGCCGACATAACGCCCTCTCTGAAGGAATACGTTGAACGGGAGATTATCCCCCGCTACGCTTCCTTCGACCTTGCCCACAGGGTCGACCATGCGAGGTCAGTCATACGAGAGAGCCTCTCTCTGGCCACATATTACGACCTGGATCCGGATATGGTCTATGCCATAGCCGCCTACCACGACACAGGCCTCTGTGAGGGACGTGACACCCACCACACCGTATCAGCGAGGATAATACTGGAGGACAGGGAATTGGAAAGATGGTTTTCGCCGGAGCAGATACGTACCATGGCCGAAGCGGCTGAAGACCACCGCGCCTCTAAAAAATCCCCGCCAAGAACCATATATGGCAGGATTGTTGCGGAGGCTGACAGGTTGATTGACCCTGATACAATAATAAGAAGGACAATCCAGTACAGCCTGTCCCATTACCCTTCAATGACAAGGGAAGAGCACTTCCAGAGGGTCATGGGGCACCTCAAGGAGAAATACGGGTACGGAGGTTACCTCCACCTCTACATCCCCGAGTCCCCCAACGCAGGAAGGCTGGACACCCTCAGGAAAGAAATAGAAGACCCGTCCATCATAAGGCGCAAGTTCGACACCTTCATGGACTCGTTGGAAAAGCAAACATATAAACAAGACAATAACAACTAAAACACTACTCGGTATGACCAGATCTATCATCACAACAGCAGCTCTCGCCATTCTCCTCACCATCGGTACAGGAGCATATGCGCAGAACACCGACGTCAGGGAGAACTACGAAAGGGCTTCCCAGGTCAACAAGCAGACCAATCAGGCCGGAAGGCAGGACATCTCTTCAAGCAGGAACCAGATCTCTTCAAGCAGGAACCAGATCGACCGCAGCAAGGACCTCATCGATGAGAACGAGAAAGCCATCAAGTCCCTCAAGGATGCGATCAAGGACCAGAAGGACAGGATCAAAATGAAGAAAGATGAGCTTTCAACGATGAAGAAGGAGCTTTCCGTTGACGGAGGACTCAACAAGGCTGAAAAGCAGCAGCTGAAGGCCGTAGAGCAGGAAGTCAAGAAGATGGAGGCCCAGATGAAGGGTGACCAGAAACGCATCTCCCAGCTGAACGCCCAGAACAAGAAGCACAAACAGACCATCTCCGAGAACAAGAGCAACATCAAGAACGAGAAGAAGGCCGTGAAAGACACAAAGAAGGAGATGAAGAATGCAAAGAGCGACTTCAAGGATGCCAAGAGCGATCTGAAAGACGCCCAGAAGGACGCCAAGAGGGCAGTCCAGGAAGCTACTGAAACTCTGGAAGCGCTTTAGTTCTCAACTTTGCACAGTATCGCAATAGGGCAATCCGAAATGAGGGTTGCCCTATTGTTGTTGGGGTTCTTCCAAAAATCCGGGACAGGCAAATGCCCACCCCGGATATTGATTTCAACCGAAAGGAAAAGCTAGACCAACGAATCCTGCCACTTGAGGATCGGCTGCCTTGCGGCGGTAGTCTCATCAGGTCTGCTTATAGGAGCGTTGTGAGGAGCGCTCTTGAGGAATGAAGGATCCTCCGCTGCCTCTGCCGCTATCTTCTTCATCACCTCGATGAA